>NZ_JAJBNQ010000026.1:0-59932 GCF_020538025.1 Blautia sp. MSK17_66 | reverse complement strand
TATTTTCCGCCGGTATTTCACCGACCATACCATATGGTAGTTGATATTACACACAAGTTCTATAATGTATTAGATTTTCTTTCATACATATAGTATAACATAATGAGTGGAAATGTGCAACAAAACCCCAAACATATTTTCGATGGTTTGTATTCCGGTTACGGCACTAATATCAGGGTGGGAGAAGAATTATTATATTTTTTCAATGTGCAGATATGCACAATCCTGCGCTTTCATCTCGGTAATTGAATTGCCGAGGATTCCCGCTTATTATCCTAAATCTTCCTGTATAATGTTGCGGAATATTTTTCAGATATTTCTCCAGTTCGATTTCTCCTATAAATCTGTCAAAAGTCAGCACTGGATCACAGATGTCCAGATAATCTTGAATTAGCATTGGCAAAATTGCCTGTTTTGGGGTAATACGGGACTTCTATCCTTCGATTTTCATCATAACCTTACACTTTTTTTTATAACATACAATGCCATACAAAATTACTGCCATTTTAGATTGCCCGGCTGCAAAAGTGTCAGTAGTGTTTCATATACATCTTCATTTTGTTTGACGATTATGGAAAGTTCCTCCTTTGCCTGATTCAGCTGATGGAACAGGCTGCGGACTTCGGATTCTTTTCCTTCACAGGAATATCTGGAGCGAAGATATCCGTTTTTATCATAATAATAACGATCATCCAGTACAGTAACAAGGCATTTTGTATCCCTGACGGCAGTCATCTCCATTTCATGGTACCTGGTGCAGACCAGTGGTCTGTACTGATATCCCTGACTGGTATAATCCTTCAGCAGCATCTCTGCCTCACCCTCGTCATTTGCATATACAGCAGAAACATGGGGATAGAAATTGGCTGTTTTTCTTCCCGTATAATGCATCATGTTCTGAATGAATGAGGACAGTTCTGCATTAGTCCGAATCCGGTTAGTCAAATGAAACATCTGAATCTCCGGCAAATTTTCTATAAATTTTATGGTATCTGTGCCTAATTCATCCGGACATATGGCATCTTCAGAGTCACTGGAAAAGATGAGTGGAAAATGTCCATTATACTGTTTTAACAAAATCTGCAGTTTTTCGGCAGAAAGTAAATGTGTCTCATCTACCAGAACTGCGCTGTAAGCTTCCAGCGATACTTCTTCTGTCAGCTGGTCATCTGCCAGGAAATCAATACGCCTCAAACGTTCATGTAAAATTTTCCATTCGCTGCCGGCATTTCCGCAGTGAATGATCAGAACCTTTTGACGTCTGGACAGTTTCATGGCAATATCATAAAGAAGAAGCGTTTTTCCTGTTCCGGGAAGACCCGTGAAACAAAAATATCCATATCGCCCGATACGAAGCTTCTTCAAGATCTGACGCTGGATATCTCTCTGCTGGGATGTCAGGAAATATTCTTTTTTCAGGAAACGGGCCGGCTCTGAGACCGGAGAAATCAGGTACAGCTCTGCCTGAAACAGATCATCAATATCTCTCCGATAGTCGTCACTCTCTCTCTGCAGTGCCCTGCACAGATCCTTCCAGTCTGCGTCCACAATGTGGTCATGATTGGTAAGTCTTACAAGCCTGTCCTGACTGCTGATATAGGTGTAAGACTGTATGGTGCAGCCCAGGACAGAAAGATAATAGCGATTTTGCATGAGCTGTTTACGGATTGCTTCATCAGAAACAACTCCGCTTTTCAATTCGATATTGATGATCTGATCCTCTTTGATCTGAAGAAGATCGAATTCTTTTCCGAGTCTGGGAATCTGATAAGAATAAAAGAAACGCAGAGAATATACGTTATCCATGTGTGCCTCCAGTCGACGCACCAGCGACTTCATACTTTCCAGTTCCCATTCCCGTATTTTCAGAAAGTGCTCTCTGTCTGACAACTGGCGTTCCAGTTTTGACAGAGAGGATAAATTCTGATTTCTTGTGATCGTGTATATGGATATGGATCTCATGGCTTCTGCCTTTAATAAAGATTAATTTGCTTGTTTATCAGTTTCTCACCTTCATACTGCAGTTTCACAGAGAAAAATCTCTCATCTCCTGAAAGAAGCAGTTCAAGAAAGACTTTGTCCCCCTCCCATGTTGGCAGTGTCGGCACTATAGACTTATCCACCCAGTTAAGATCTCCTTCATTGCATTCTATCAGTTCACCGACATATTCATCTGCAGTAAATACACACATAAGCTCTGGGTCACATTCGCTGTTTATAAATGTGACCAGACCACGGAATTTATAAGACAACAGTGTCAGTCCCGTTTCTTCCTTTACCTCACGCACAAGACATTCCTCCGGGGATTCTATGCCTTCTGCATGTCCGCCGACTCCAATCCACTTTCCCTGGTTTATATCATTCTGTTTTTTTACTCTGTGCAGCATCAGATACTGATTATTATTTTCTATGTAACATAAGGTTGTTATTTTCATTTTGTCTCTCCAGTTTCTTCTATGACTGATCCTTCTTACATTACCCGAAGCATCCTTCTGGATTATATTCCTTCATTTCCAAATATATTCTGCAGAGTATGCGTCAGTTCTTCGATGACAATAGGCTTTGAAAGGAACCCGTTCATACCGCAGCTCAGTGCTGTCCTTCTGTCCTCATCAAACGCATTGGCGGTCATTGCAAATATCGGAATCTGAGCCAGTGCAGGATTCTCCAGTGCACGAATATGTCCGGTGGCCTCATATCCATTCATGACAGGCATCTGTACATCCATCAGCACCAGATCATAATCTCCCGGTGTTGAGCGATAAATCTTCTCTACGGCAATGGCACCATTTTCCGCTGTGTCGACCAGGAATCCATATTCCCTGAGGATTTCTACAGCGATCTCACGATTAAGCTCGTTATCCTCTACAAGAAGGATGTGCTTATCTGTAAAATCAGAACTTTCTCTCGGAAGAATCTCATCATCATTCTCTCCCTGCTGCTTTCCGATTGCGGTCATCAGCGTCTCTCTGAGATCTGACATAAACATCGGCTTGGAGCAGAATGCAGTGACTCCGGCAGCCCTTGCTTCTACTTCAATTTCTGACCAGTCATAGGCTGTCAGGATAATGATCGGTGTATCATCCCCGAGTCCGCGGATCTGGCGGGTAACTTCAATACCATTCATATCCGGCAGACGCCAGTCGATGATATAGGCATGAAAAGCATCCCCCAGTTCCATGGACTGTCGGGCACGAAGAACGGCTTCTTTACCGGACAGCGTCCATTCCGAACGCATTCCCACCTTCACAAGCATCTTTGTCACACTGTCACAGGTATTAAAATCATCGTCTACCACCAGAGCCTTCAATCCCTCCAGCTCTGCGATCTTTTCTTCACGATGATGTTCCGGCTGAATACGCAGTGCCAGACGGACAATAAATTCACTGCCCTTCCCCTGCTCAGTCTGAATATCAATGGTACCGCCCATCATATCCACAATATTTTTGGTGATAGCCATACCAAGTCCCGTACCCTGGATCCGGCTGACCGTGGAGGTCCGCTCACGTTCAAATGGTGAAAAAATCCTCTGTGCAAACTCCTGACTCATACCGATTCCATTGTCCTTCACCCGGATCTCATACAGGCCGCTGCCTCTCTGTGTACCTGGAAACTGTTTGATCCGGACAGAAACGGTCCCGCCTGCAGGAGTAAACTTAATGGCATTGGATAACAGGTTCAAAAGAACCTGGTTCAGTCGTGTCTTGTCACAATACACATCTTCATCCGTAACGTCCATGGCATCCATATAGAGTTCCAGCTGTTTTGCATGGATCTGTCCGCTGACAATCGTCTTTAGGTCATGAAGAATCTCGGACAGACTGACTTCGGTCTCTTCGAGATGGATTTTGCCGCTCTCAATACGGCTCATATCCAGCACATCATTGATAAGAGAAAGCAGATGATTGCTGGAGGAGAGAATCTTGCCTAAGTAATCCTTAACCTTTTCTCTGTTATTGATATTGCTTACAGCAAGAGTGGTAAACCCAATAATCGCATTCATTGGTGTCCGGATGTCGTGAGACATATTGGAGAGGAAGGTGCTCTTTGCCCGGTTTGCAGTCTCTGCAGCATGAACAGCCTCCGAAAGTGCCTGATTCATTTTCTTATCGGCTGTACGGTCTGACATAACCAGGATATATTTCTTTTTTCCGTTTACTTCGCTGCCCATAGCAACAATATGGAACCAACGCCGCTCTCTGGTTTTCTGATGAATATACTCAAAATCCCATTCTTTCTGTTCATCCGTCGAAATCCCCGCCAGACAATTCTTTGTACGATTCCCGGTCTCCTTAGGCTGCAGTTTTGCCAGGACATGAACATCCTCCTGAAGCTGTTCTATCGTAATGCCCAACAGTTTATTTACATTCGGACTGATGTAATCTGCCCTATATGTTCTGGCATCCAGCATGAGAAAGACATCCTCCACATTCATAGAAAGCTTTTTAAAAAGTTCATCCCGATACAGGATTTCTGTATCCTTTTTCTTCAGGCTTACACTGCTCTTTTTGAGGATAAGTCCAATGATAAACAGCGTAACGCAAAGCATCACTGCCCCCACAAGGAGCATGGTAGTGAACTGCAGAGTATTCATACTGGTATTGACGATATCCGTCGGGACCAGACCCAGCAATGTCCAGTCCTGGATTTTTGACTTTTCATAAACCAGATAGTAATCCTTTCCATCCAGCTTAACAAGCATTGCATCGGTACGTCCCTCTTTGAACTGGTCTGAGAGTTCAAGGATTATTTCTTCAGAGATATCTGAATGCTCTCTGAGAACACCAAAGAAATTATATACTGTCCCCCAGGATTCATTCGAATGGTCGATCACTACACGACCATCTGAATGGACGACATAGCTTTTTGCATTTCCCTGAAAGGCAGAAATATCCAGTACTTTTACAATATCGGCATTTTCATAGGCAATCGCAATGGCATCATATTCAAATCCCTGATAGGTTCCATACGCCCTGGGACTGACAAATACAAGCATCTGAGATTTCCCGGGAAGTGCCACATTTGTTATGAGGTCCTTTCCCTGCCTTATCTCATCCTCGAGATTTTCCTGTAATCCAAGATACCCCGTCTCACCTGTTGCCATCTTATAATTGCCGTCAGCCGACAGAAAATAGAACGATAAAAAGCCTGCCTCTTCCTGTGCTTTATCTATGTACTCACAAATTTCACTTTCGTCGGAAGTATTCGTCAGATACTCACTCCACATATGCAGATAGGTCAGATTTTTATCCGCCAGTTCACTTAACAGATTATTGGACTGGTGAAAAACTTCTGTCAGATGAGAAACACTTTCCTTATAAACCGTCCGTGACACAAAGTCAGAATATTGGAGGCCGCCACAGACAACTCCTATAAGCAAAACAACAAAAGCTGCTATTCCTAATCGATTTCTTCTAAAAAACTTCTTCTTTCTTTTCGTAGTATGATTCGTACTGCCCATCCTTTTACCTCAAAGTGATATAATCTTCAGGTTCTGCAAGAATGGCATCACCATCTGAAACATAATTGATCCAGTCATCTGTCACCTGCACATCTCCTCCATCAAAGACGATATTTTTGTCTGTCTGAAAAGCTTCCATATACTGTGCTGCTGCCAGACAGGTTACTGTAAAAGTATCATCATCCTGAATAGCTTTTCCATTCTTTGTAATTTCGATCAGTGTATAACCATCTTTGTCTTCTCTGACTTCCATGGAAATACCACTGGCTACTGGCAGCGAACCACGGTTAAATGGGATAAACCCTCCCTGATAACCCTCCACAAAGCTTCTGACGGTCTCTTTTAATTCTGCTCCGCTCATCTTCCGACTGTAAACCTGGAGATCGTTTGGCATGATCATACTGGCTGCCATTTTTTTGGTATATCCTGCCTTCAGCACATTTCCGGTAAAACTGTTTCCAGTCGCGATCAGCACATCTGTCCCATACATGCCACGCAGCGTATTTGCCATGACAGAATAAGATGCATTTCCGCCACTTGCATGAAAATAATTGGAATAGGATTTCTGTGAATTTAATACTACCTCTTCCGAAGCAGGATCGTCCTCAAGAAGCTGGGCATTGAATGCCTGATACGCCTGTTCTGCATCATACTCTCCTTCGATCATTTTGGAAACCACATCCTTGGAAACAGCAAAGAAGTCATTGGACGCAATACGGATATACATATGATTTTCTTCGATCACAGGCCTAACATCTTTCAGATAGTCTGTAAGATGAATATCCACATCCTGACTGTAGCTCAACAGATCCTGACCATCCATGATGATCTGATTCTGTGCATCCTCAGAAAGCATTGTATTCAATACTTTCATTGCCTTCTGGCGACGTGTTTCATCCTGTGTCAGATCGCGGTTCAGTGCCACCTGGAAATATGGCGTGGTCATCAGCCACTTTTCGCCGTTCTCTTCAAAGAATGGGAGAAATGTCGTGTTGATTCCCTGGTCCTGAAACATTTTTACACCGTATGAACTGCCAAAATACATGGCAAGCTCGCCATTCTGATACATCTGGACCACATCATCATAATTCATATCCAGATCATCCGCACTCAGTTTCGTATCCTGAATGAACTGCTCCATACGTTCAAAGGCCTTCGGCCAGACAGTCTCGTCCAGTCCTGCCTTCTCTGTATTTCCCGGATCGCTGTAGGCTGTACGCCACTTGCGTCCGGCTGCTGTAGAAAGCTCTGCTGCCGACAGTCCCTGCAGTGTTTCCATGCAGGTGTAATCATAATAGTAATCTGCACTAAATCCCCGAATTCCCTCTTCCTCGAATCTCTGGCATGCAGAAACAAAGCTCTCGTAATCTGTCGGCAATGGGATATCATACTTTTCAAAAAGATCCTTATTGGCAATGAAACCATGAACGTCCGCACATACCGGAAGCCAGTTCACACTGCCGTCTTCATTCATAAAGCTGGTAAGATAGGAGTTGTAAACGGCACCCGCCTCATTCGTCGTGGAAAGATCCATCAGACTGTCCTTCAGTGGGCTGGCATCATGCAGGGAAAACCGGCAACAGGTAATGATATCCGGAAGTCCGCCGTTTTCATTGAGAAACTTGTAGAAATCCAGATTATTACTGCCCACTACAAATTCAATATTGATATCCGGAAGCTGCTCCTGAATGTATGATGCATATTTTTCATACAGGCTTGTGCTCCACAAATAGACTGTGATTGTATCTTTTTCCTCTTTTTCCTCCTTCTTTTCGCCACAGCCTGACAGAAGTGATATTGCCATAACTATTACCAGAAGTGCAGTGAAAGCGGGATTCCGTTTTTTCTTTTTCATAAATTCTCCTCTCTTTTATCAAAGTTATCGGTTCTTTTTCAGCAGGTCACATAGGTTTCGATTTCCTGTCTGGTCTTTCCTTTTACGCAGATAATAAATTCATCTCCACCAGTCCTATAGCAGTTTCCATCATTTTTGATCACCTGCTTTAAACAACTGGCTATCTGCATGATCAGTTCATCCCCCTTCTGATGACCGAGATTATCATTTATCTTCTTCAGATCATTAGCATCTGCCATAACTCTGTTCAGCTTATTATTCCTGTGTTCTTTTAGTTCCCGATAGCCTGAATGCAGAAAAAACGTAATGACTGCTGCCATCAGAAGGTGTTCCAGTATTATGATGAATGTGATCGGAGTCAGATCTACCATATAATTTACAGAATAAATAAAGATCACTCAGCTTATAAATGTCGCTGTTCTCATTAACAGCAGCTACCTGCCTGCTTGCTATATACTGTAACTGTGAGGGTACTGAACAGTTACGATTTACTTAAACTGAATTCCCCAGATCTTGCAGTCTCTGGTGCCGACAACCATGTAGCTGTCATACACAGCCGGGGAGGCCTCGATCACACCGTCACTGATCGACAGTTTATCATTCAATTCTCCTGTTCTGCCGTCAAGCAGACGAACATCCCCCGTACTGTTGCAGTAGAGGACTTTGCCGTTTCCGTCTTTATTGTAAACACAGACCGGTGAAGACCAGGCATAGGAGGAGGAGTCCTCCCAGACTTTGGAGCCGTCAGATTTCTTCAGGCAGACCAGGACTCCCGAAGCATTGTCAGAAGTTTTGGAGACTGTAACATATATGTAATCAGAAAGGCTGTTCTTTCCACAGGCAATCGTAGACTGAACGCCGCCGGAAACACCATCGTCTGTGTAGCATTGATAATCCGTATGCCAGATGATCTCGCCTGTCTGTGCATCGATCTTCCAGATTGGGATCGTTGCAGAATCATTGCTTCTCCATCCCAGACGGAAAGAAGTACTTACATACAGATACAGATGTCCGTTTTCGATTTCCAGAACCGGCGTAGAGTTGGAATCATCGAGCGTATCCTGCACCCATACCAGCTGCAGGGTATTTATGTTCAGACACATCAGGTTTCCGCCATTGTCTGTCATAAAGACATAGCCCTTATAGACAGCAGCACTGTCCTCCATGCCAAGCCAGAAAGACTCGTCACTGCTTCTTGTTCCATAATAACGCCATTTCACGATTCTGCCTGGATTGATGGATAAGGAGCCGGCAGCTGCATCATAACTGGTATTCAGCCTGATAAGATACAGAATTCCATTTTCTCCCGGATAGATCAGCGTATCCGTCTCTTCATCTACCAGTGCAGAGCCGTCGAAAAAGCTCAGGCTTCCTCTGAGTGAAAATTCATCGTTATCACCAAAGGTATACATAACACTGCAGTCGATCAGGTTGACAACGAAAACTCGCGCCGTTCCCTCGTCACTGTTGTATCCGGCACCGACATACATGATCGGATAACCTCTCGGATCCAGTGCACCTGCGCCCTTGAATGTATAGCCAAGATACAGAGGATCCCGCGTTTTCTCACCTGTTTTCAGATCAAGGAAATAGACATTTCCGTCCATACAGGCATAGATCACCTCGACCAGATCATCATCTGCCTTGGCCTTCTCAGTCATGTTCATATGGGCTTTGACTTCTTTTGGCCATTTCATCATCAGAGGCTGACCTGTCCAGCCACTTCCTGTCCATACTGTATTTCCTGAGGCAAGAGAACCTGTGTCTGCTGACCATAAGCTATTAAGCTTATAATCATTCATATTCGCATAACCATGTGTCGGATTATCACGGAAACTGTTTCCCCTGAATGTGACGATCCCGTCTACATCGGTGTAATCCTCTCCTACCTGAAACTGAATATCACTCTCCGGCTGATAATCCGAGATATTTGTAAGCTGCGTTCCATCAACCTCAATATTCGTATAACTGATCAGATTCTCCGGTTTTGTTGACTCCACACAATGAGGCTCAAAGGAAATCTCCTTCGTCACCTCCATTTCCACGAGATCCCCTGCTGCCTTTGCATCTTTGGAGGCTGCGGCCTTTACCTTTTTGTTGTCTGTTTGTTTGCCAGACAGAAAAATCCTGCCGCCGGCAAAAACAAGCAGAAGTACCAGAAACAGGATACCTCCTATTTTAAACTGTGGTTTCAGACGGAATCTTCTCCTCCTGCGGCGGCTTCGCTGTCTGGAAGCAGCAGTCTGATGCTGTACCGGTCTTGCAGGTTGCTCTGAACTCTGTGTTTTTCGTTTTTTTTCGTTCTGTGTTTCAGACAGACTCTTCTTCAGTTTCTGTCTCTCTGTCATCTCTGGATGTACAGTATGTTCCTCTGTAACTTTAGGACTGTACCTGCTTTTCCTGATATGTGTATTTCTTTTCTGTTCCATAATCCTCTCCTCAAAAAGCTGCCCCTGTTAATTCATTTCCTGCTAACCCGGCAGAAATAAAGTATTTTTATTATACGACAATAATCCCGGAGAATCAAACTCCCCGGGATAATACTTTATTTATTTTTCGGAAATCTCTGACTGCCTGTCTGCCGATTCCGAATATTTTTTTCATATTGATGGAATTCACACCACCCTGTCTCGGACGGAATGTGATCGGAATATATTTGACCCTGCATCCTTTCTTTGCATAAATTACAGAAAGAATGACATTGGAAAGATTAAAGTCCTTCGGAATAAGACCGATATATTTCTGAAGTGTCTCCGCCTGCATCAGACGGAACGGTGTATTGGCATCTGTCACGGAAACTCCGAAACAGATGCGGATCACGAAACGAAGGGTCTTTGTGACAAAAATACGGTTTTCGCCGTCCTGACGCTTATTTCTCCATCCGATCACCATATCGTAGGATTCCTTCTGCTCCCAGAATGGCTCAAACTCCTCCGGCAGCGTCTGACCGTCGGAGTCTGTCTGGAAGATATAATCAGCCCCCTGCTTCAGTGCATAACGATAACCATATAATACCGTTGCACCATGGCCGCCATTAGGCTTGGTCAGAGGCTGAAACAGCGGATGCGTCTTCGCATATTCCTGCATGATCGCATACGTATCGTCCTTACTTCCGTCATCGATCACGACCAGACGGGATTCTCCTCCTCCACAATGTTTCTCCACCACCGGATACCAGTCATCCAGCACCTGATAAATATTATCACGCTCATTATATGCCGGTATGACGATATATAACTTTTCGTTTTCTGTTTTCACTACATGATCTCCTGTTATCTGCGGGCAAGCTCCCGGGTAATATCCTCCCAGGTAACACCTTTCTCTACCATCAGCACCATGGCATGGTACAGAAAATCTGAAATCTCATATTTGATTTCTTCTTTGTCCGGATTTTTTGCTGCGATCACGATTTCTGTGCACTCCTCGCCGACTTTCTTGAGGATCTTGTCGATTCCTTTGTCAAAAAGATAGTTCGTATAAGAACCCTCCTTCGGATGTGCCTTGCGGTCTGCGATCACCTGATAAACATCCTGAAAAACTCTGAGAGGATTCGTATCGTCATATTCTTTTTTTATCAGTTCTTTAAAAAAGCAGGACCTGCTTCCTGTATGGCAGGCTGCACCAATCTGATCTACCTTCGCAAGAATTGTATCATTATCACAGTCCAAATGCAAGGATTTCACATACTGAAAATGTCCGGAAGTCAGTCCTTTGATCCAGAGTTCCTGGCGGCTGCGGCTCCAGTAAGTCATTTTGCCGGTTCTGACCGTCATATTAAAGGCTTCTTCGTTCATATAAGCCAGCATCAGCACCTGATCGGTTTTATAATCCTGTACAATGACCGGAACCATTCCGCCACCGTTTAGCTTAAACTCAGACCAGCTGATCGCACTCTCATAGGTATTGACCGGGATTCCGGCTTCCTTACAGTTCTGCTTAAATTCATTGAGATCTGTTTCCGGTGCACTGATAAAGCTTCCGCTCAGCCCTCCGATCAGAGGATCCAAAAGAAGCGACTGCAGTGACTCTGCATTGCTTTCTTCTGTATGGAAGATTACCGGCAACCTGGAACCTTCCTGCATCTTCGGCACTGCGTCCAGCGCAAGAATCCCGGAAGCATACTCACAAATCATTTCTTTATGATCCTCATATTCCTCAAGTGAGGAGATGCATACCAGCATCTTCTCTTTTCCAAAACGCCTGGACATTCCTTCGAGAAGCTCCACATTACTGTTTTTTGCAAAATTCAGAACAACCCTGGCACATCCGGCATAGATCAGTTTTTTGACATCCTCCATGCGGTTGATATTTCCGGCTGCCATAACCGGTACTTCAGATGCCGCACAGATTTCCCGGATCTTCGCAATTGCCTGTTCATGTTCTGCATCTCCCGAAGAAAAGTCAAAGACCAGAATCTCATCTGCTCCATTATCACTGTAAAAACGTGCCAGTTTCTCTACGTCACCATCACCAAACAGGTTTCTCTGTCCAAAACCGGTCACTGCTTTGCCCGCCTGTAAATACAGACACGGAATTAGTAATTTTTTATTCATAGGACAATCCTCTCTGTCTTACAGACTTCCCTTGGTGGAAAGTACATCTGTGATCCTTGGATCAAAAGATGTTGCCTGATCCAGTGCCTTGGCAAAGCTTTTGAACATTGCCTCTGCCACATGATGGCTATTTCCGCCTGTCAGTACCTTGATATGAAGATTCATTCCGCAGGAATACGAAATCGCATAGAAAAATTCCTTCACCATCTCCGTTGCCATATCACCTATCTTTTCAGAAGTAAATTCTGCATCCCAGGAGAAATACGGACGTCCGGACAGATCGACTGCACAGAGGACAAGGACCTCATCCATCGGAAGAATGCAGCTTCCATAGCGGCGGATGCCCTTTTTGTCTCCCACAGCTTCTTTGATCGCATTTCCGAGGACGATTCCCGTATCCTCAATGGTGTGATGGTCGTCTACCTTAAGATCTCCATGTACTCGTACGCTTAAGTCAAAAAGTCCGTGACGTGCAAATCCGTCAAGCATATGGTCAAAAAATCCCACTCCTGTCTCAATGTCTGAGTATCCGGTCCCATCCAGAACCAGCTTCAGTTTGATCTCTGTTTCTTTTGTATTTCTTTCTACAGATGCTTCTCTGGTCATTTATTCCTCCTGCTGTTCTTCATCCTCAAAACGTACAGCAATAGAATTTGCATGTGCTGTCAGCTGCTCTGAAGATGCAAACTGTTCAATGTCTTTGTGGATCTCTCGCAGTGCTTCTCTTGAATAGTATACGATGCTGGATTTCTTTACAAAATCGTCTACAGAAAGTGCGGAGAAAAACTTTGCGGTTCCATTGGTTGGAAGTACATGGTTTGGTCCTGCAAAATAATCACCCAGTGGTTCAGAGCTGTTTTCTCCGATAAAGATCGCACCGGCATTTCTTACCTTCATCATGACTTCAAAAGGATTTACAGTCACAATTTCCATATGTTCAGATGCGATGGCGTTTGCTGCCTCGATCGCCTCATCCATATTTTCAGCGATCAGGATATAACCAAAGTTATCCAATGATTTCTGAATGATCTCTTTACGGGAAAGGACTTTGACAAAGCCATCCACTTCCTCACTCACCTTAGCTGCAAACTCTCTGCTCGTTGTGATCAGGATCGCGGAGGCAAGCTCGTCATGCTCTGCCTGGGACAGAAGATCTGCTGCAACATATCTTGGATTTGCTGTCTCATCTGCAAGAACCAGGATCTCACTCGGTCCTGCGATAGAATCAATACTGACATAACCGTAGACTGCTTTTTTTGCAAGAGCCACAAAAATATTTCCAGGTCCTACGATCTTATCCACCTTCGGAATACTCTCTGTTCCATAGGCAAGTGCTCCGATCGCCTGTGCGCCGCCGACCTTGTAGATTTCATCAGCTCCTGCTTCTTTTGCAGCTACCAGAGTGGACGGATTGACCTTCCCGTCTTTTCCCGGAGGTGTCGTCATCACGATCTGGTCTACCCCTGCCACCTTCGCCGGCACAATGTTCATAAGAACCGAAGAAGGATAAACCGCCTTTCCGCCCGGAACATAAACGCCGACTCTCTCAAGTGGTGTCACCTTCTGACCAAGCATGGTTCCTTTTGCTTCTGTGGTAAACCAGCTGTTCTGTCTCTGTTTCTCGTGATAACTTCTGATGTTCACCAGTGCTTTTCGGATCACCTCGATCAGAGCCGGATCTACTGCCTCATAGGCTTCTTTGATCTCTTCTTCTGTAACACGGATCGTTTCTCCGGTGATTTCAGTCTTGTCAAATTCCTTCGTATAGGCAAAAAGGGCTTCATCCCCTTTTTCTTTTACATTTTTGAGAATGTTATCTACTGCGGCTTCAAACTTTCCGTAATTGTTCGGACTTCTTTTGAGAAGATTTTCCAAAATATCTTTTGTACTTTCTTTTGTCAGTGCTACTGTACGCATTGTTATCATCCCTTCTGTCAACAGTATTTATTTATCCATCACATTTCTGAGATCTGTGATCAGCTTATGGATTCTTTCGCCCTCCATCTTCATGCTGACCTGATTCACGACCATCCTTGCAGAAAGCGGGCAGACTTCCTCAAGAACCTTAAGACCGTTCTCACGAAGCGTACTTCCGGTTTCCACAATATCTACGATCACCTCAGAAAGTCCTACGATCGGTGCAAGTTCGATAGAACCATTCAGTTTGATAAGCTCTACCGTCTGATGCTTCTGATTATAGAAGTAATCCTTTGCTATATTCGGATATTTAGTTGCCACACGGATCAGCTGATTGTTATGCAGAAGCTCTCTGGCACTTTCCGGTCCGCAGACACACATCCGGCATTTGCCGAATCCAAGATCCATAACCTCATAAAGCTTTCTTCCCTCTTCCAGGATAATATCCTTACCTGTCACTCCGATGTCGGCTGCACCGTATTCTACATAAGTCGGTACATCCGGTCCCTTTGCAAGGAAAAAACGAAGCTTCAGTTCTTCATTTACAAAAATCAGTTTACGGGAACTCTTGTCTCTCATCTCCTCACAGGTGATCCCGATCTGTTCCAGCATATCCAGAGTTTTTTCGGCAAGTCTTCCCTTTGTCAGTGCAATTGTCAGGTATCTCATCTCAGTCTTCCTCCTTCTCACAGCGCAGAGCTACACAGGTTCCCTCTTTACGAAGCCTCTGTGCCTCCAGGATGGCTTCTCGTCTGTTTTTCTCTGTATAGGTAAGGATCAGAGGAGCTTCATCCTCCATAACCTTTATCTTCTGTCTGGAAAGTGCCATAAGAAGACTGTCTACAACAATAACAAAACCAATGGAAGCTGCCGGTTTTCCGAAATGCTTCAGAAGCTCATTGTAACGTCCGCCTTTTACTACCGGCTCGCCGATCCCATAGGTATATGCCTGAAAAATGATTCCTGTATAATACTGGATCTTGCTGAGCATGCCAAGATCAAAACTTACATATTTTTCATAACCGTATATCTTAAGAATCTCATAGATTTCTTCCAGTCTTTCTACAGCCGCGATCGCACATTTATTTTCTGTCAAACTTCTGGCTTTTGCAAGCACCTCGCTGGAACCGAACAGATGCGGCAGTTCGCGGAAGGCTTTTTCCAGAGATTCCGGAAGATTCTGTTCCTTTACCAGATCCTCTACTGCAAAATAATTCTTCTGAGAGATCAGAGAACGAAGACGCTCTTCTGCCTCTTCTTCAAGATCTGCCTCCCGAAGAAGGGATTTGAAATAATCCACCTGCCCTACACTGACCTGAAATTCAGTAAGGCCTGAGGCCAGAAGGCTCTCGATCGTCATGGCAAGCAGTTCTGCATCTGCCTCCGGAGAATCATCTCCGATACGCTCAACGCCCATCTGCGTCGTTTCTTTGAGCCTTCCCTGATAGCTTGAGTTATTTACAAATGTATTTCCAGTGTAACACAGTGTCACTACCTGCTGATCCGGATTAAAATAAGTCGCACATGCTCTGGATACGGACGGGGTGAAGTCCGGTCTCAATACCAGAGTGTTGCCTTCTCTGTCAAAAAATTTATACAGGTCTTTGGAAGGAACGGTTCCTACCTCACTGCTGAACACCTCAAAATATTCGATCCCCGGTGTTTCTATCTCTTCATATCCATAAGAATGGAATACTTTATAAATTTCCGCCTGCAGATGATGTTTCTGGCTGCACTCTCCATTATAGATGTCACGTACACCCTCCGGTGTATGAAAAATACGCTGCATAGTTTGTCCTCCTCGTGGGCAGCCATACACTTTAGTATGCTACCATGCTACTCTGTAAAACACTAAAGATTATAGTTGATATTCTAAGGATTGTCAATCCCGCATTTTGAGATCCTGCTGAATCCCCTCCAGATAAGGAACCAGAAATCCACCCTGCTTCGGCAGATAGAATTCCTCTTTGAGTTCTTCTCTTCGAAAACTCTTGCGCCCGCCATCTTCCATACGCTGCCAGAAGCTCTTGAGATCGCGGAACGAAAGATAATAAAAACGATCCGCGTGGCTGAAGAAAATAAGGAAGAAGGCAATTCCTCCCTGCTGCTCAAAGGCCTCCATAAATGTCACCTGATGAGGATGGATATTGCTGAGGGGAAAGGTATCCACACAGCATTCCTTTGCGTCAAAACAGACCGGGATGCCCTGAACCACTCCAATATAATCTACGGTACTTCTCTGCTCAAAATAGGCCAGTGTTATATGACGGTTTTCCTTATCCATCCGTACCGGAGTGATCGGTGTCGGTATTTTCTGTATCAGTGCCAGCTTCTTCTGAGCATACTGCTCGTTGGTACGATTAACAAGGTCTTCAAGGGTTGAACCCCGAAGACCTCTGCTGTTCCACGTTGCCATTTATTCCAGAACCTTGATGGACGGATAATATCTTACGATCGCTTTGCCGACAATTTCGTCATAGGTCACAAACGTATTCTGCCAGAATCTGGAATCCTTGGAATGCTCACGATTATCTCCAAGCATGAAATAGCTTCCCTCCGGCACAACATATGGACCATAATTTCCGGTTGGTGTTTCCGGTACATGACTGTTCGCTTCCTCGTCTTCCACACCATTGATAAAAACTTTGCCGTTCCTGATCTCAACAGTATCCCCCGGAAGGCCGATCAGTCTTTTGATAAAGAGCTGGCTCTCATCATCCGGATATTTGAAGATAATGATATCATAACGCTCCGGATCTTTCATTTTTTTGGAAATATGTTTTCCAAAGAAATCGAAGTTGATGCCATATGCCATACGGAAACCAAAGATACGATCTCCTGTCATGATCGTCTGTTCCATGGATTCAGACGGGATTTTTGCATTGATAAGAACCACATTGTTTACGACCAGGACTACCACGATCACGATGACGAACATCTTGACATAGTCCCAGACCTCATTCCAGATTTTCATAATAATTTCTCCTCTAACTTCTCTTCTTTTATGATGCGTTGAAACTGTGCCGGCAGTGGTGCCTCAAAACACTTTCCAGACAGATTTGAAAGCCTCCCATCCATCCCGTCCGGGAAACTCAGACGGAACGCATGAAGCAGCTGATGCTTTAACTGATATTTTTCTCTGCAGCGGCGATTAAAGCTCTCCTGCCCGTACTTGGTATCACCCGCCAGCGGATGCCCCTCCGACGCAAGATGGGCACGGATCTGATGCGTACGTCCCGTGATCAGCCCAACCTTAAGAAGTGTTACCCTCCCATTGTCTCCAAGCGGCTCATAGACGGTCTCTATTGGCTGTGCATCTTTCTCTTTCTGCCTGTAAATGGTTACTTTATTCAACTTTGTATCTTTATATAAATAACCTTTAATATGCTTCCTTCCCTTAAGGACTCCATTTACAACACACAGATATTCTTTATGTACTGTTCTGTCATGGAATAATTCCGAAAGCTCCTGCAGCCCCGCCAGTGATTTGCCTCCTGCAATGATACCACTCGTGTTTTTGTCAAGGCGATTGCAGACAGATGGGCGGAAGGTGCGAAGGTCTTCCTCTGTCAGTTCTCCCTTCTCAAGAAGATAGCCTGTCAGATATTCTACCATGGATGGTTCTCCGCTGTCATCCGGCTGTGAAAGCATTCCTGCCGGTTTGTTGATGAGAAGAATGTCTCTGTCCTCATAGATCACCTCCAGTGCAGTCACTGCCCTGGCAGCCTGTTTCTGCTCGCTGAATTTATCAAATGTCTCATCACTTAAAAACAGCTTTATCGTATCACCGGCTTCCAGCTTTTCATTTCCAGTCGCCTTCCTGCCATTCAACGTGATATTTTTCTTGCGGAGCATTTTGTAAAAAAAACTTTTCGGAGCATTCCGAAGAAGCTTGGACAGATACTTGTCAAATCTCTGTCCGGCTTCATTGTCACGAATCTGAAACTCCTTCATTTCCTGTTCCTCTTTCTTTCAGACACAGATCGCCAGGATCGTGTGTTTGATCAGTTCATTTCTGGATAATTCCGGATATTTTTCGTCCGGTCGGAATTTGATTCCCTCCTCCAGGGATTCTTTATGCTCGTTCATGGAATCCAGACGTTCCAGAAACTGCGGCAGCCTCGTAAAGATCTTGACGTTTGCCTTAAAGCCATTTCCCCGCAAAATCTTCTGTGCTTCCCGCTCCATAAATGCAGCATCGATCTTCGGATCACTGCTGAAACCAACAACCGTATTTCCACAGATTGCAAATGCATCGATCGATGCACTTTTTTCATAGAAGGTCATATACATCTCATAAGACATCAGGATTCTGCCGGCATGCTCGGATATCTCCTCATATACCTGCGGTGCGACCGGCTTTGCACGAAAGATCATGATAAGACTTACCATGGATTTACACGCCGGAAGGCAGCCGACAACAGCGATCACCGTCCATATCGTCAGTCTGGTCTTAAAATAGATCATTGCAGAAAAAAAGATTCCAAGCGGTACTGCAAATAAAATTGCAGTAATAAGGATCCTCTTCTTTTTTTCGGAAGCCAGATACCCGTAATCTCCTTTTCTGACCTTGTTTTCATTTTTTGTTTTGCTCATTTACAGCTCCTTATTGGTAACCGTTCTGACAGTTACTTTTATTTTTTCTTATGCGTGTTGCGGATTGTTTTTCTGGCCGGCTTTCTTCCCTGGGCCTTCTTTCTCTCTGCACCTGATATGGTTCTGCCGGATTCCTTTCGCCGGTCTCTCTCCGGGCGAAGCAGACATTTCGGTCCAAATCCAACCAGATCCATGCGCCCTGCCATCTTAAGTCCTTCCAGCACCAGACTCCGGTTTGCAGGGTTTTTGTACTGCATCAGAGCTCTCTGGATTGCCTTTTCATGCGGGTCACGCGGAATATATACCTTTTCTTTCGTAAGAGGATGTATCCCGGTATAATACATACAAGTGGAAAGTGTCGACGGCGTCGGATAAAAATCCTGCACCTGTTCCGGTGTAAATCCCAGATCACGCACATATTCTGCAAGCTTTACCGCCTCTTTTATCGTACATCCCGGATGCGAGGACATAAAATACGGAACCGCATACTGCTTCCTGCCGGTGGCAGCATTCGCTTTCTCATATTGATCCAGAAACTGCTGGTAGACTTCATGGGACGGTTTTCCCATATAATGAAGTACCTGATTGGAAACATGTTCCGGTGCAACACGAAGCTGTCCGCTGACATGATGCTTTACAAGCTCCTGCAGAAAAACAGGGCTCTTATCTGCCACCACATAATCAAAACGAACGCCGGAACGGATGAATACTTTTTTGACGCCGGAGAGTTTCCGGAGCTTTCGAAGCAGAGAAACATAATCTGTATGATCTACGGTAAGATTGCCGCACGGTTTCGGAAAAAGGCACTGCCGGTTCTGGCAGACGCCTTTGGTCAGCTGCTTTTGACAGGACGGCTGTCGAAAATCCGCTGTAGGTCCTCCCACATCATGGATATATCCCTTAAAATCAGGGTCTTTTGTCATTTTTTCTGCTTCCCTCAAAATAGAATCGTGGCTTCTTGTCTGAAGGATCCTTCCCTGATGGAAGGTCAGGGCACAGAAATTACAGCCTCCAAAGCACCCTCTGTTGCTCGTCAGACTGAATTTGATTTCTTCCAGTGCCGGTATTCCTCCTCTGGCATCATACATCGGATGCCATGCATTCCGGTAAGGAAGATCATAGACATCATCCATCTCCTGCTGGCTTAACGGAAGTGCAGGCGGATTCTGGATCACATAGCCTCTGTTTCCGTAATTCTCTGCCATCACTCTGGCAGTAAAAGGGTCTGTATTCCGATACTGCTCGGCAAAGCTTTCTGCATATGCTTTTTTGTCTGAAGAAACCGTCTCATAGGAAGGAAGGATGACCGGATCATAGGCACGGGAAAGATCTTTGCATTTATAAACGGTTCCCGGGACAAAGGTAATCTCATCTATCGGAAGTCCACTCTGCAGTGCTTCTGCGATCTGTATGATCGAATGTTCCCCCATTCCGTAGGAAATGAGATCCGCTCCCGAATCCAGAAGGACGCTGCGGCGTACCTTATTCTCCCAATAGTCATAATGGGCAAGACGACGAAGGCTTGCCTCGATCCCTCCCAGTATGATTGGGGTATGCTTATATGTCTGACGGATCAGATTACTGTAGACTACTGTAGGCATGTCCGGACGAAGGCCCATCTCTCCTCCCGGAGAGTAGGAATCCTTCTGGCGGTGCTTTCTGGATACGGTATAATGGTTCACCATAGAATCCATATTTCCGGCACTGACCAGGAAACCAAGGCGCGGCGCGCCAAATACCTGTACACTCTCTTTCTTACGCCAGTCGGGCTGTGGAATGATCCCCACACGATAACCCCTGCTTTCCAGAAGTCTTGATATGATCGCAGCACCAAAAGAAGGATGGTCTACATAGGCATCTCCTGTCAGATAGACAAAATCCACCTGGTCCCATCCTCTTTGCTGCATTTCTTTTTTGGTTACTGGTAAAAAATCCTGCATGTGTCTGTGTTCTCCTAAAATGATACAGACTGCGCCCGATATCCTTCTGCGATAATATCAAGCTGTCTGTGAAAACGGGCAAGCTGCTGCAGATCTTTCGTTCTGAATACCCGAAGAAATTCATCCTGGATCTTGGCAACTTCTCTTTTATTTGAGATCTTGTAAAGATTTTCGATACTGAGAAGGATATCTTTGACAAGATTCGACTGGAGCTGTGAGGAATTCTGTGCATCCATGATCTCGTCCCTGACGGACGACATTTCCTGGTCCAGTGCAATGATCGCATCTGCTGCATTACTTAAGCGTTCTGCAACATGAAGCGGCATCTCACCTTTATATTTATATTGGAGAGAGTGCTCGATCGTCGCCCAGAAATTCATCGCCATGGTACGGATCTGGATCTCCGCCTGAATCTGTTTCGGCCCGTTTATGGTTTCTACTGTATAATAAATGATCAGGTGATAGCTTCTGTAACCACTCTGTTTGATATGCTTGAGATAATTTTTCTCACTCTTGATCGTCATATCGGTACGCTTCTGGATCATGGCTGCTACTGTATCAATATCTTCTTCAAACTGGCAGATAATACGGATTCCCGCGATATCCTCCAGTTCTTCTTCCATATGTTCCATAAGAATGTGTTTGCGCTGCATTTTTTCCAGGATGCTCGGCACACTCTTGACACGTCCGCTGACCTGTTCGATCGGAGAATAGAGGTCATTCTGCTTGTGTTCGTCTATAATATGCTCAAACTTGACCATCAGTTCTCTGACCGCCAGTTCATAGGGGCATAATATACTTCTCCATAACTGTATTTCCATAAAAATCGCTCCCTTTAAAGGCTTGTTACAAAAGTAGTTTCGTCTCAATCTTGGCGAAAGCAAAACTACATTTGCATTATATCACATTTTCATCTGAAATAGTGAATTAATATACACAGTTTATGATTTTTTTCTGAACAGCTCTTAAAACCCAGTAAGGATTTACGTTCATCGCATCTGTGCAGGGCATTCTGATATAGATCCTGAAATTCAGATGCACCGATATCTTCCCTTCTGCCTTTCCCGGATCACAGCCGGTATTTCCCATAAACCCAAGAATTTCTCCGGCATCCACGAGGGTTCCTTTCTCCCGGAGACGCTCATACGAGGAGAGATGTGCATAATAAAAATATCCTCCTGACGGTGCACGTATTCCAATCCGATATCCGTCGGAAGGCATCCATCCAATCTCTTCAATCCTTCCGTCTGTCATACTGATGATCGGATAAAAATCTGCCTGGTCGCATTTTCCAAACAGATCACAGCCTGCTCTTTTCTGATCCTCTCCATCGTTTTTTCTGCTCTTTATCCAGTCATCCTCAAAAAAAATCTCCTTCGACGCAACAGGAAAATATTCTGCATCGTTCCACACCATCCGATAAGCATCGCACAGATCTTTATATTCTCTATATTTATATCTCAGATAAGGTTCTTTGTCGAAAGAGCAGTTCTCGGGATAAAAGCCGCCATTCAGCATGACAGCTGTCAGATTTTCAATCCAGTCGGCAGTCCCCGGCTCCTGCTTTTTCAGCTGCTGATACAGCCCGGGCAAAAGTCTCTGTTCACGGAAGGCCTCTGTAGCACAGGTTTCTGTATTCAAAATGGAGGCTCTGCTTCGCCTGAGCAGGATTTCCTGCCCTCCTTCGATACAGATAAGTATCAGGATACAGAACAGAACTATACAAATTTTATGCTTCATATCCTTCTTTCTTCGGATTATGGTCCGTTTTTATTTTATGTCTTACGTTTCTTCTTTATGTATAGCCGTGCGGATCTCCGTGGACAGTAAAACAGAGACTTCGGATGTTTTTCGTCCCAAAGCCTCTGTCTTAACGTTTATATCATTTTGAAGGATCAGTCGTAACTGTTCACAGTAACGATCAGTCTTTTAACTGTTCCAGAACTTTTACAAGGTAGTTCCATACACGTTCTGTAGATGCAATATCCAGAACCTCCTCTGAAGTATGGATATCTTTCATGTCCGGACCCAAAGATACACAATCCAGTCCTTCAATCTTCTTATAGAAGAGTCCGCATTCCAGTCCCGCATGGATCGCAACGACTGCCGGTTTCTGTCCGTACATTTCTTCATATACAGATACCATCCTGTCACGAAGCGGAGATTCCTTTCTGTATTCCCAAGCCGGATAAGCACCCTGGATCGTGTACTCGCCGCCAAGGAATTCTGTGAGATACTGGATCTTGTCAGACAGTGCATCTCTTGCTGCTTCCACGGAGCTTCTTACTCCTGAGCTTGCAAAGAATTCGTCCTCATACAGCTTCACAATTCCGATATTGGTAGAAGTCTCTACCAGTCCCTCGATACTTCCGCTCATCTTCTGGATACCAAACGGAACTTCCATCAGGTAGAAGAGAACTTTTTCTCTGCTGGTCGGATGAAGGATCATCGCCTGCTCCACATCACCTTCTGTGATCTGGATCGTGATGCCTGAATCGCTTCCTTCATATTCCTCACGAAGTCCGGCCTGTACTTTGGCTGCATAAGATTTCACAGCCTCCGCCTGTGCTCCGTCAATAAGAAGTTCTGCCACCGCTTCTCTGGTGATCGCATTGTCCTTCTGACCGCCTTCCAGAGAAATGATCTCATAATCTGCCTCATTCTTCAGTCCATAAAGGAAACGGGCCATAAGAACATTGGCATTTGCACGTTTCTTGTCAATCTCAGCTCCGGAATGTCCACCCATCAGTCCGCAGATCTTGACCTGAAGTCTGGTTCCCTCGGCTTCGATTCTCTGCACCGGAATACTGCTGACTGCTGAAAGTCCGCCTGCACAGCTGATCCAGAGGCTTCCCTCAGCCTCAGAATCCATATTGATCATACGTTTTCCCTTAAGGACGCTGCAGTCAAGGCCTACTGCTCCAAGAAGTCCGATCTCCTCATCTACCGTAATCAGAACCTCCAGTGCCGGGTGCGGAAGGTCTGTGCTGTCCAGAAGTGCCAGCGCATATGCAACGGCAATTCCGTCATCTCCGCCAAGTGTGGTTCCGTTTGCACTGATATATCCGTCCCTGACAGAAAGATTCAGCCCATCTTTTTCAAAGTCATGCTCTACACCCGGACGCTTCTCACACACCATATCCATATGTCCCTGAAGGATCACAGTCGGTGCATTCTCATATCCTTTGGATGCTGGTTTGTAGATCACAACATTATTCATCTCATCCTGTACATAATCAAATCCATGTTTCTTCGCAAAATCTACCAGATAATCACTGATCTGTTTTGTGTTTCCGGAACCATGCGGAATCTTACAGATTTCTTCAAAATAATAAAATACTCTTTTAGGTTCACAGTTTTCTAAAACTCTCATTTTAAATTTCCTCCATTATCACTGCATCGCTTCAGATCGACTACAGAAGATCAGCATTTATTTTACCCGTAAATCTCTCTTTTTTCAAGGGTTTCCGGATTTTTTACTCATATTTATCTGCCCTGTTTCGTATAGTAAAGAAAAAAAGATTTTTATGAAAAGATTCTTCTGTACAATGATAAGCATTCTGCTGCTTCTTTTCCTTATGCTCTATCCAGAGGAGGCACTGCTTTGTGCCCAGAAAGGAATGCAGCTCTGGCTCAATATCCTGATCCCGACACTGCTTCCCTTCATGATCCTTACCGGGATCCTGATTCGGACAGACCTCATAAGCCAGATCCTGCTTCCTCTGGAACCTTTTTTAAGTAGAATATTCGGCATCTCCCCTGCCGGTGCCTGTGCTCTTCTCTTCGGACTTCTCTGCGGTTATCCCATGGGAGCAAAAGTCACCTCCGATCTCTATACCGCTCAGAAGATCAGCCACCGGGAAGCGCAGTATCTCCTCACCTTTACCAACCATGCCAGTCCTGTATTCATCAATTCCTATCTGATACATACCTGTATGAAAGGGCAGTTCCCCGCTTTCAAGATCTTTGGAATTCTGCTGGCTTCCGGATGGCTCACGATGACTGTTATGCGTCTGGGGTACTTCAGGGGAAATACTCTGTCGGAAATATCCGGCACAAAAAAAGAGACATCCTCCTCCGACTCTCCCGGAGCCGTACTGGATGCCTCTATTATGAACGGTTTTGAAACGATCACCCGACTGGGTGGTTATATTCTGATGTTCTCGATTCTGAATGCCTGTGTCCGACATTTCTGGAAAAACCGCAGCATACTCTCGTATCTGCTGTTCTGTCTTCTGGAAATGACTACCGGACTCCATCAGCTCTCACTCTCTTCTCTGGGTGCTGATACAAAATGTCTCTGCGCCCTGATCACCGTCACCCTCGGCGGAATCTGCGTCACTGCACAGACCCGAAGCCTCGTGACGCGAGAACTCTCACTGCTTCCCTATCTTGCATCCAAACTTCTGAATGCACTGATCGTTATGATCCTGTTCTTATTCATCACCAAGATCATCTAACAGATTGCCATCATCCTCTGCTTCTCTGGCAGGCTCTTCATGGTAGGAACCTGTGATAGCTGCTGCCTGTGCTGTCTGAGGTGCAAGCTCCTGACGATTGTGGTTTACAACTTCCAGGCAGCTCTGCAGAGAATCAATGAAGGTCTTGTATTTGCCGCCCGCATCTTCCAGTGTCTGATTCAGGACAGAACCGATGTTTGCCATCATATCATCTGTGTAAGTGATCGCACTCAGACGAATGCTGTTTGCATCCTGTGTGGCAGAGTCCAGGATCTCCTGTGCCTGCTTGTTGGCAGCATTTATGGTCTCGTTTGCCTGGGCATAAGCCTTCTGCATGATCTCATGCTGTGTAACAAGCTCCTGTGCTTTGTTCTGTGCATCTGCGATCAGAGCATCTGCCTTAGCCTGTGCATCTTCAAGGATCGCATCCTTGTTGCTGATGATCTTCTGGTATCTCTTAATTTCATCCGGAGTTTTGAGACGAAGTTCTCTCAGATACTCCTCCATCTCCTCTTTATTTACAACGATCTTTGTTGCAGACAAAGGCTGAAACTTGCAGCCTTCTATAAATTCATCGATTTCGTCGATAAGCTGTTCAATTCTGCTGCTCATAGTATATACTCTCCTTATTTTCTCTCTTTTTCCTGTAGTTTCAGGCGCAGTTCCTGAATGATCTCTGCCGGTGCAAAGCTCGACAGGTCTCCGCCAAATCGGGCAACTTCCTTCATGATGGTGGAACTCACATAAGCGTACTCAAGACTTGTCGTCAGAAATACGGTATCTACATCCGGCGCCAGAACACGGTTTGTCTGAGCCATCTGAAGCTCATACTCAAAATCCGTAACCGCACGAAGCCCACGTACGATGACCTGGGCCTGGTTCTCTCTGGCAAAGTTTACAGAAAGTCCATCAAATGGCTTGATGATCACATTTGGGATATCTCTGGTCGCCTTTGCTAATATATTAACACGTTCTTCTACAGAAAACAACGGACTTTTTGCAGAATTCTGCAAAACCCCGACCACAACTCTGTCAAAAGAAACGCTTGCGCGCCTGATGACATCCAGATGACCATAAGTTGCCGGATCAAAACTTCCCGGATAAACAGCTGTTACCATAAGGTATTCTCACTTTCTTTTATGCAAAAAAATATGCTTATTTGTCTTGTATTCTTTGGATCGGCTCAATTCATAACCAAGTTCCTCTGCATAAGTGAAATCCGTATGAAGATCCGCCTCTACAACGATCAGCGTATCCTCATCCGCAAGTGAACTGTCCTTAAGATACTCAAGTACCTGCCGCTCCAGTTCATTCATATACGGAGGATCCATAAAAATACAGTCAAATGCAGCCTGCCCTTCCATAGAGCGAAGAGCCTGCAGTACATCCATGTTCAGCAGTTTACCATGTTCAGCCAGCTTTGTAAATGCAAGATTTTCCCTGATACAGGCACATGCCCTGGGATTTTTCTCAACAAAGGTCGCATGTTCTGCCCCTCTGCTGAGTGCCTCAATTCCAATCGCGCCACTTCCGCTAAAAAGATCCAGGAAAGTACAATCCGGAATATAAGGCTGCAGAATATTAAACAGTGTTTCTTTGATTCTGTCAGTGGTTGGTCTAGTCTCCATGCCAGGTACCGTCTTAAGAGAAAGACGTCTGGCTTTTCCAGCTATTACTCTCATTTCAGATTCAGTCTCCAATCCAGGTCGCCGCGGGCAAGTCCGAGAATCAGAAGTTCTGCTGTTGCGATATTCGTAGCAACCGGTATATTATATTGATCACATCTCATAACGATAGAGTGAATGTCCGGTTCCTTCGGGTCGACCATGACCGGATTGTAAAACAGGATAACCATATCAAGATCCTGTCTCTCTACCATTTCCATAAACTGCTTGTCTCCGCCTATACTTCCTGCAAGAAACTTATGCACATGAAGGTTTGTGGCTTCTTCAATTCTTCTTCCGGTTGTTCCGGTAGCATAAACCTCATGCTTGGCGAGAATATTCTTATAGGCGATACAGAAATCTTCGATAAGTACCTTTTTGCTGTTGTGTGCAATGATTCCTAAATTCATCGTTCATCTCTCCATTTTCACCAATACATAGCTGGTTTTTAGTTTATTTTGTAACTCATCTCAATTATTATAGCAAGTTGCCAAAAAAAGTGCAATTAAATCTTTCAAATTTATACATTATTCATAGAAAGTTAATATTTTTCATTTTTCTGGCAGATTATACGGTAACTTCCAGTGTATTATTCTCATAAATCCACATACTAACATCGTAACACGAACACAAAACAACCAACCAAGGAGGAAATGAACTATGTCAAACAACACTTCTTCTAACAAAGCAGTTGTACCAGAAGCAAAGGGTGCCCTGGATCGTTTTAAATTTGAAGTAGCAAATGAACTTGGTGTGCCGCTCACCGATGGATACAATGGAAATCTTACCTCCAAACAGAACGGATCTGTCGGCGGCTATATGGTCAAAAAAATGATCGAACAGCAGGAAAGACAGATGTCTTCCGGAAGTCAGAGCAGTCAGTACTAATCTTCACTGTTCCTGATCCACAAAAGGATAAAAAGCTCAGATGAACCGATCATCTGAGCTTTTGTCCTTCTTATAATCCAAGAAATCCGGTAATATCACCATTGATGACATAATGTGCGCCGTTGTCCTCAGGTTTGATATATACCCTTAAATCTTCAAGTTCTGATTCTTTTTTGCCCATCTCTTCTGTCCAGATCTTCTTGATGCTGTCTACAACATCTTTTGCATATATCTCTTTGCCAAGCCACTGCACGAATACTTCCGTGTTTACCTCAGCTGCTTTCTTGGCTGCGGTTTTTCTTGTGGTTGTTCTCTTTGCAGCAGTTTTCTTTTCGGTCGTTTTCTCTTCAGTCGTCTTTTTCGCTGTAGTTCTCTTTCTGGTTGTTTTCTTCACAGGTTCTTTCACTTCTGTTTCTACAGCTTTCTTCTCGGTTACTGTTGCTTTGACCGGCTCTTTTGTCTCCGGTTCTGCAGCGAGCTTTGCAGGAGCCTCTTTTTCGATAGCCTTCTGTGCAGTAGTTGTCTTAGGTTCTGCTTTCTTTGTCGTTGTTCTTGTAGCCATAATAGCCTCCTTACAAGGTGAAAAAATATTTTACGGTACTAAAATAGCACGTTTCCAACAGTTTTGCAAGTTTTCTTTTACAAACTGATGTTTTCCGCCTCGCTTTGACCATAACTTCCCATACGTTCTTTCAGGAATCTGTGCTGTTCAAGATCAAGCTCCGGATCAAGGGCAAGAATCTCATCGGCCGCTTCGCTGGCCTTTGTAAGGATTGCCGAATCATTATAGATATCACCGATTTTGAACTCCATATCTCCACTCTGACGGATTCCAAACAGATCACCGGGGCCTCGAAGCTTTAGATCTTCTCCGGCAATATAAAATCCGTCATTGGATTTATTCAGGATTTCCAGCCTCTTTGATACCTGCTCCTGATTTCCCTGTATAAAGATACAGTAAGACTGATATTCCCCTCTTCCGACCCGGCCGCGGAGCTGGTGGAGCTGTGCCAGGCCAAAACGCTCCGCATTCTCAACCATCATGACCGTAGCATTCGGTACATTGACCCCGACCTCTACAACAGTTGTTGATACCAGAACCTGGATCGCGCCCTGTGCAAAAGCTTCCATGACAACATTCTTTTCTTTGGCTTTCATTTTTCCGTGGAGATATTCGATCCGGATATCGGAGGAAAGATTCTCCCTTAATTTCTCCGTGTAATCAAGGACATTTTCCGCCTCCATGCCCTCACTCTCCTCCACCATCGGACAGATGACATAGGCCTGTCTTCCTTCCCGGACCTGCCTTTCTATGAAGGAATAAGCCTTCGGACGATACGATGTATTAACCACACAGTTTTTGATCGGAAGACGTCTGGCCGGAAGCTCATCGATCACAGAAATATCCAGATCGCCATACAGGATGATTGCAAGCGTACGCGGGATCGGTGTCGCACTCATGACCAGGACATTCGGCGGATTTCCTCTTGTCGTCAGAGCTTCTCTCTGTTTTACACCAAAGCGGTGCTGCTCATCTGTGATCACCAGTGCAAGATTTGCATACTCCACCTTTTCCTGGATCAGTGCATGCGTTCCGATAATAACCAGTGCCTCTCCCGAGGCAATCTTTGCATATGCAAGGCGTTTCTCCCTGGCGGTATCTGATCCGGTCAGAAGTACTGTCGGAAAAGAAAGGTTCTGCTCCTCCATCAGCTTCTGAAACCCTTCATAATGCTGTCTGGCAAGAACTTCTGTCGGTGCCATCAACGCTGCCTGGTAACCATTATCTGCCACAAGGCACATGGCAAGAAAGGCAAGGATCGTCTTTCCGCTTCCGACATCTCCCTGAACCAGACGGGACATCATTCTTCTCCCCGCAAGATCCCGCTCAATCTCATGCCAGGCATTCAGCTGTGCCCCTGTAAGAGAATACGGAAGCCTCTCTATGATTTCTTCTGTCAGCCAGGTTTCTCTGACCGGGAAACAGTTCGGGGTTTCTTCTGTCTTCTCCTTCATCTTTCTTACTGAAAGAATAAAGAGAAAAAATTCATCAAAAACCAGACGTTTCCGTGAAACCAGAAGCTCTTCTTTATTCGGCGGAAAATGTATGGTCCTGAGGGCATAATTAATATCTGCAAGTTCATAACGTTCCCTGAATTCTTCCGGAAGATATTCACTCTGCATCGGAACACTCTCCAGAAGCTGTGTGATCATCTTGACGACCGTTTTGTTGGACAACCCTGCTGTCAGTCCATATATCGGCTGAAGGTGGTGCAGGATCTCCTCATATGCTGACGGAGTAAAAATCTCCGGGTGCTCCATCTCAAGCTTTCCCTGCTTACGCACGATCCTTCCACGAAAAACGAACCAGCTTCCCTTTCGGAGAGTCTTCTTTAAATATGGAAGATTGAACCAGACCACCGGGAATTTTCCACTCTGATCGGCTATATTCACAGAAATGATCTGTCTGCCTTTCACGGAATTAACATAAACGCCGGAGCATACCGCAGCGGAGACGGCCTGCACCGTCCCCTCCTTAAGTTCTGCGATATCTACCGGCGTTTCATACTCATCATAATTTCTCGGATAGTAGTGAAGAAGATCGTCCGTATCATAGATACCGACTTTCCAGAAAAGCTTCTCCGTCTTCTCTCCTACACCCTTTAATGTTCTTAAACTCTGTCCCATTTATCCTACTCAACAGAAATGATATAATAATAGATCGGCTGTCCGCCATAGTTGATTTCCACTTCACAGTCCGGATATTTCTCCTCCAGGGCTGCTGCCAGTTCCTCTGCCTTTTCCTCGGAGGCATCTGCACCGTAATAGATACTGATGATCTCTGCATCATCAAAAATCATCGCATCTACCGTATCCTCTGCAACCTTTTCTTTATTGCCGCCTACAGCAAGGATTCCCTTATCTCCGATTCCCATGATGTCACCCTCATGGATCTCATTCTCCTCGATTCTGGTATCTCTTACCGCATAAGTGATCTGTCCTGTCTTGACTCTTGCGATCGCTTCTTCCATCTCAGCGGTGTTTTCCTCAAGAGATTTCTCCGGCACATAGCTGATAAGTGCTGTAACACCCTGCGGAACTGTTTTGGTCGGAACTACAATGATCTTCTTATCTTCTGTCAGATCTCTTGCCTGGTTTGCTGCCAGAATGATATTCTTGTTGTTCGGAAGAATATAGACTGCCTTCGCATTGACCTTGTCGATCGCGTTCAGCATATCCTCCGTACTCGGATTCATAGTCTGACCGCCCTCGATCAGATAATCTACACCAAGCTCCCTGAAGATGTCAGTAAGTCCGTCACCTGCGGACACTGCAATAAATCCGACTTCCTTTGCCGGCTCCTGCTTCTTCTCTTCCTCAGCCTGCTGTTTCGCGAGCTTCTCCGCATCCTTGATCAGCTTCTCCTGATGTTCTTCTCTCATGTTATCGATCTTCATACGGGAAAGAGCACCATAAGTGAGAGCCCGCTCGATCGCCTGTCCCGGATGGTTGGTGTGTACATGAACCTTGACGATCTCATCATCTGCGACAAGAACGATGGAATCACCAAGAGAAGTCAGAAATTCCTTAAATTTATGTTCTTCTTCCAGCGGAAGCGGTTTATCCAGAAGAATAATAAACTCTGTACAGTAGCCAAATTTAATATCAGCCTCTGCCTGTGGAGAGATCTTCGTCACTGCCGGACCTGCAGTTCTCTCAAAATCAGAATAATCAACTTCCTTGCCAAGGAAACCGTCGATGGCACCTCTTAAGACCTCCAGAAGTCCCTGTCCGCCTGAATCCACAACGCCTGCTTCCTTAAGAACAGGGAGCATCTCAGGAGTCCTGGCCAGAGTTTCCTCTGCATGTGCAAAAACTTTCTCAAAAAACGGCTGCAGTTCATCTGCTTCCGGAGCGATCTCAGCTGCCTTAAGTGCTGCCTCTCTCGCTACAGTAAGGATGGTTCCTTCCTTCGGCTTCATAACTGCCTTGTATGCTGTCTCCACTGCACGCTCCATTGCTGCGGCAACGGCCAGTGCATCGAGTTCCTTTGCTTTCTTAACGCTCTTGGTAAAGCCTCGAAGCAGCTGAGAAAGAATAACACCGGAGTTTCCTCTGGCTCCGCGAAGAGAACCGGAAGAGATAGCCTTCGCAAGGGTCTCCATATCAGGATCTGTCAGTGCGCTCACCTCAGCAGCTGCTGACATGATCGTCATTGTCATATTGGTTCCTGTATCTCCATCCGGCACAGGAAATACATTCAGTTCATTGATCCATTCTTTCTTTGCCTCCAGATTCTTGGCTCCTGCCAGAAACATTCTGGAAAGCATGCCGGCATCTATGGTTTTTATATTCAACACAAGTTCCTCCTCTGATTTCTTAATCTATTGCGCGTACGCCTTCTACATAAATATTGATCTTCTCGATCTCCATACCGGTAAAATCTTCGACTTTATATTTGACATTGCTGACAAGATTGTCTGCGATCGTACTGATATTTACACCGTACGCTACAATCACATGGAAATTCAGGCGGATCTTATTGTCCTCTGTGATCTTGACACTGATACCATGTTTCAGACTTTCCATACGAAGCAGCTTGACAAGTCCGTCCTTCATGCTGACTGCCGCCATTCCTACGATCCCGAAACATTCAACTGCCACACTGCCCGCATAGGTAGCAATAACGTCTGTGTCAATGACGATCTGACCTAAGCCGGAATCTATACGTCCATTCATATAGTGACCTCCATAAAAATTTATTATATGAGGATATTATAACCCGTTTTCCGCTATAAGACAATGTTTAATTTCGACATAAGATAATCGTATGACGCAGAGATAAAAGCACCTGCTTTTGCTCACTTTGAAGAATATTTCGAGATTTTCTGTTTTTTTGCTTGCAAAAACCATATTCATCTGGTAGAATAAAATCTGTTGAAAAAAAGCGTCAAGGAGGTGCTATCATGGCTAAATGCGCAGTTTGTGAAAAAGGTGCTTATTTCGGAAATAATGTAAGTCATTCCCATAGAAGATCCAATAAAATGTGGAAATCCAATGTAAAATCCGTTAAAGTTAAAACAGCTAACGGCGGTGCACAGAAGATGTATGTATGTACTTCTTGTCTGAGATCCGGAAACGTTGAGAGAGCATAATTCCGATTTATGTATGAACTAAGAAAGGCACGGGAGATATCCCGTGCCTGTTTTCGTTATACAAACCAAAAGCTTTACCGGCAGAACATATGATAACCACAGAGAAGGCAAAGCCCGGCTGTGACAATAATGACTATATTTTCCTCTATCAGCATACCGATCACAATTCCTATCCCAATGCAGAAAATCATCAATCCCAGAAGTCTTCCCACATTCCGAACCCCGTCTTATGGTCTTACCATAGTTTATGCAAAAACTCCGCAGAATAACAGAAAGCTTTATCGCATCTCTACGATAAAGCTTCTGTCCATACTATTCATGATCAGATTTCCGTTTCGCTTTCCGCATCACTATTTTTGCCAAATCCAGAAGCAAAGCGATCTACGAAGTCCGGCACCATATCAAGAACCTTGGTAAGTCCATCCTGATTCTTCACATTGACAAGCTTGGTAGTTCCATTCTGGATAACCAGCACTGCACTCGGTGTCAGTTTTCCTGTCATTCCGCCGCCGCCATTGTTTTTCTTATCGCTCTCAAAAGCACCTGCACCTACACCGAAAGAAACATCCACCAGAGGGAGGATGATCGTATCTCCAACATGGATTGCCTCTCCCACTACAGTTTTGGCAGAAATAAATGCGTCCATTCCTTTAAAAAGAGAATTTACAGTATCCTTAAAATTGTTTTCACCTGACATAAGCCTGTCCTCCTTTATTTATGTTTCCATCGTCTGATGACATATTTTATATTTTTATCAAAATACAGCTCAAGTGCTGTTTTGACCAGCATAACACCATACACCCTGCCTCTGAAACGTGCATGTCCATAAAGAACATTTCTGTTTTCAAAAAGCGGTGTGACCCGAATACAGTTTCTGTGAAGAGGGATCGTCATTCCAAGGACTGCAAGAATCGAACCTGTAACAGAAGGATCTGTACAGTCAAATGCCAGTTCTCCCTCTATCCTTGTCGGAAATACATGTCTTAACAGACGAAACACCTTCGTCCGCACAAGAGAGACTGCTTCCTGCGTACGAGGATGTCCGATGAATGCACTCCACCAGTCGATCTTATCGCAAAGAGCATCTTTCTTCCTGGAAAGCTTCTCCATATCCTCAGGAATCTTCATGATCCTTCGATAGACTGCTTTTATTTTGTCCCAGAGCTTCCTGGTTTTATTCCCGAGATTATAAAACAGTTTCTTTAACTTCTCTGCTGTCTCATGCCATCTGCGTTCCTTCTCGACATCCTGGTCTGACAGGATCTCTTCTTCATTCTCCGGTGAAGCCGCCTGAATGGATTCTGTATCTTCTTCTCTGTGCTTTTGCTCATCCTCAAAAGATTCCAGAAGAGGACTGTCTGTTGTTTCTATATAAGTATCTGAAGGTTCTCCTTCGTCCTTCCAGGCTCCGCTGTCATCCAGAGTCTCTTTCTTATCAGCATCTGACGTTTGTTTCTTCTTACGGTTCTTGATTTTCTTAAGAAGCTTCATCAGTGGGATTCCAAAAAGCCGAAAATCCACATCTGTCTGTCCCTCTGCAAATCCAAGCGAAAAAGAAACTCCTCCAAAAAGCCAGCTTATTCTTGCTCGCCCTGTGGCAGTACGAAACGAACCGGCTTCCTTCATGCCATCCGCCTGATATCTCACCGGACAGAACAAAAGCAGAAGCAATACAAGAAGAAGCAGCCCCAGTATGATTCCTATAAGGATCAATATAAATTTTATGATCATCCACAAAATATGTAGCATCGCCTCACCTGTTCTTCCAATATTCTTCTACCCGGAAATCTCCCGTCCTGTCATAGACTTCCTGAATGATCTCGACAGTCATCTCCACTGCCTCATCTTTATTTCCTGCAAGCCCGATGATCTCCGGACAGATATCTGCCGCGCTCTGCTGGATCATTGTCAGAGCCGGTATGATCTCCAGAAGATTGCGGGGATTCTCTGAAAAAGTGATAAGATACACGCCCGGTACAATCTTCCCATGATTTAGTTTACGGCGGATCCTGTCCGCCTCTTTTACGCTTTCTCCTATGCGAAGATCTCTGCACCACTTCAGCATTTCATTCCTCCCCCGGCTGTTATTTGGAGTATTTCCTTTTTTCAGGATAGTAAACAGGGCTGCGTCAGAAACACAGCCCTATTGTACCTATTTCATGCAGAGATTCAGTCTCTGCGCTGCTTACCCCAGAGTCCCTGGCTTCGCAGTTCCAGATATTCCTGATATGCTCTTTCCACGATCTGTTTCTCATTGGAGAAACGAAGGAGATGATAAATCTCATGGAACTTGTAATAGCCGGAATCCACAAAAAACTCTTCTCTCTGAGGTCTGCTATGATAATTATCAGCCGTCATCAGATACCAATGTACTTCCTTTGTAACGATATCCTCCGGAACTGTGAAATTATAATGGCTCTTGCCGATATATTTAACTACAGTAGCCTTCACTCCAGATTCCTCGCGCACTTCACGAAGCGCTGTCTGGATATGTGTTTCACCTGGTTCTACAGTTCCCTTTGGCAGCACCCAGCCTTCGTAACGGTTCTTATAAGACTTATAAAGTGCCAGTATCTTGCCACGATAAATTACCACACCGCCACAGCTCGTTGCTTCTATCATGTTGCAATTTCCTCCTGTACTGCGTGTGAGTTTCATACACTGAACTGTTAATAGTATAACTCTTTTTGGACAAACTGGCAACCTTTATCGTTATTCGATCAGTCAAAATAATATGCGTCAAAGACATCCGCCGCGATCGGCACTGCCGCCTCGCTTCCGGTACCACCATCCTCGACAATGACAGAAACCACGATATCCGGATTATCGACATTAGAATATCCGACAAACCAGGAATGGCTTGCACCACTTTCGTTGTATTCAGCAGAACCGGTCTTTCCCGCCACTGTATAGCCTCTTCCATTCAGAGAAGAAGCTGTACCGTTCTGTACAACACCCTTCATCAGTTCTCCGAGGAGAGATGCTTCGTTGTCTGTCATCAGACGTTTATATGCTTCCGGCTCTGTGGTATCCACCTCATCACCGGCATGATTCTGCACCTTGTCGATCAGATATGGTTTCATCAGAACACCGCCATTTGCAATAGAACTTGTGATCAGTGCCATGTGCATCGGAGATACCAGGGTATTTCCCTGACCGATCGCCGTCTGCATCGTGAGCGGAACTCCGGAGCTTCCATTTAAGGTAAAGGAACTCTTACGATAGGATCTCAGCGGAAGCTTCTGATTAAACAGAAGATCCTCACTTGTCTTAAGAAGTGCAGCTCCGCCAAGCTGTGTTCCCATCTCCGCAAATGCACAGTTACAGGATTTCGCGAATGCTGCATAAAAATCCTCCTGTCCGTGAACGGTTCCTCCATAACACTGGATTGTATGGTCTTCTTTTGTAATACTTCCCTGACAATCATAGGAAAATCCGTTAAACGTTCCATGCTGACGCAGATAAGTCAGCGCCGTAACGATCTTGAAGGTCGATCCCGGAGGATACTGTCCCATTGTCGCACGGTTCAAAAGGCTGCTGTTTGTCTCATCATTTACAAGCTGTTCCCAGTTTGCTGCAATCGTATTCGGATCAAAATCCGGCTTGCTGACCATCGCAAGGATTTTTCCTGTAGATGGCTGAATGACCACAACAGCTCCTCTTCTGTCGCCCAGAGAATTATAGGCTGTTGTCTGAAGATCTGCATTCAGGGTAGAAACCACTGTATCTCCCACATTCTTGGCACCCATAAATTCGTTTTTGATCTGGGTCAGAAAGAATTCATGAGAACTCAGCAACTGGAAATTTGCCTCCGACTCCAGACCGCTTTTGCCATTGGTATCATATCCGACAACATGTGCAAAAATATTGGAATACGGATAAGAACGTTCTTCCGTTCCGTCATCGCTGACATTCGTCTGTGCGAGTATTTCACCGTCTGAAGACATAATATTTCCCCTCACGACTCTGTCTGCAAATGTATCCTGCCTTGTATTATAAGGGCTGTTAATAAAGCTGTCTCTCTTTATGGCATTGAAATACACCAGATACCCTGCCAGTCCCAGAAAAATAAGCACAAAGAAGACAGATACAAATGTATATTCTTTATTTCTTGCCCGACGTCTTTTAGAAGCGGCGCGTTCTGTCGCCAATCTCCTCTCTTGCTCTGATTCTCTGTAATGCTTCCTTTTTTCGTTTCTCAAATTCCTCGTCCTCGTCTTCTCTCAAAATATACAGTCCCTGAATGATCGCCAGCATGAGGATCGTACTCAGAAGAGAACTTCCTCCATAGCTTACCAGCGGAAGAGTAACACCTGTCATAGGGATAAATTTGGTAGCACCGCCGATCGTCAGGAATACCTGAAATGCATACTCTGTTCCAAGCCCCAGCGCGATCAGCTTATAAAAAGGATTGATGATACGCAGCGCGATATTGACAATCATCAAAAAGAAACTCATGCATACCAGTATCAGACAGATTGCGAAAATTCCTCCCAGTTCCTCACAGATCGCACTGAAAATAAAGTCGTTCTTAACTACCGGGATAGATTCCGGAGAGCCCTGACACAGCCCCATGCCAAACCAGCCGCCGGTTCCGATCGCAAACAGTGACTGCACGATCTGATATCCTTCGTTCTGATAAACAGCCATCGGATCCTTCCATGCACTGACCCTCTGTCTGACATGTCCAAACAGATGATAGGCAGCCACCGCGGCACCGCTTCCTCCGGCAAGTCCCAGCCCGAGATACCCGACATTTCTGGTAGAAACATAAACCATCACAAGATAGGTTACAAAAAAGATCACTGCACTTCCAAGATCAGTAGAAAGAACCAGTATTCCTACATGAAGAGCTGCGATCACCGACACCTGGACAACCGCCTTAAAACTGGTATCTCTTGACAGAAAGGAGGCTGCAAAAAATACAAACGTGATCTTGATCGCCTCAGACGGCTGAACACCCAGAAGTGTCAGCTTTGCTCCGTAACTGGTCTTGGCCAGGAGAAATACTGCTGCCAGAAGTATGATACCAATCCCGGCATATATCCAGGTCAGTCTGCGCAGAAAACGCATTTTCCGGATCATGACCGGTATGACAAGTGCAACTCCGCTGGCTCCTGCTGCAACCAGAAGCTGTTTGGTCGCCATCGTGATGTCCAGACGGCACAGCATGATAAATCCGACACTCAAAAGCATACACATATTATTCAGAAGCAGCAGTGATGCTTTTTTGTACAGGATACGGTACAGTATCTGGATTGCTGCAAAAAAGATCTGCATTTCTATATAGAAACGAACCACCTTATAATCAAAGGTCTTAAGGTAGATCACAAGAAATGCGGTGAAATCGATGAAGAAGATCAGCATCAGCTGCTGACGCAGAAGTTCGTTCCTCTCCTCCTCATCCGGCTGACGCACAGTATAAAAACAATGAAACGTATAAACGATCATCAGCGTCAGGATGATATATTTGGATAATTCTACTATTACATTGATCATATGCCCCTACTCGGCTCCTCTTTTAAAATGTCCTTTTGTAAAGTTCCTTTCGGCAGGTATACGGTTATGATAATATACCCCCAGAAATTCATCCAGAATCTTCTCTGTTTCTTCTGCATTCTCCATAGTAAGCGAAATTCGCAGCGACTGCATCCCAAGTGCAGTCACCTGCCTTGCTTCCTTAAGGAGTCCATATGGCAGACTGTTATAGATTATATTATAACAGCGTTCTTTTTTTCCTGTAGTGTCTGTTTTCCATGGATGGCAGACACAGACTGCTGTAAATTCCTTCTCATACCTGTCCTTCAGAACCATGCTTCCCTCCTGCATATCACAGGAAGAAAGATTCCTGCGAACGCACTGTGCCGACTGCATGAGCGGAATATATCCATACACGATCAGTTCGCTGTGCTGATTGTTTCTGTGACGCATTTCTGCTTCCTTCAATTCCAGCGGAACTGTATTCTTAAGAATCTTCTGTTTCTCCCAGAAATCAACCGCTTCATTGTTCCAGGTATACATAGTCGCATCCAGCACCGTATATCTTTCAAGTCCCAGTGCCCTGAGCATTCCGTAGGACTCCAGATTTCTCACGAGAAAACCCTTCATCCCCTTCTCTATCCATTCTCCGGCTGTCTCAAAGAAATGTTCCGGGGCCTGTTCTCTGGTAATATAAGGAAGTGCAAGATAGAGCTCTTTCTGATTCTGGATTCCCCTTCCAATGGCCTGTTCCATCACAGAATACGGCAGATACAGTCCTCTGACTTCTTCATGGCTCCATGCAGTCTCTGCCTGTTTCATTGTTTCACAGGATACAAACATTGGCGGGATCTCTTTATTTTGTCCAGACGCATCAAAAGACTGTGAAAACTTCGGTTTATTCTCTGCCTCACGGTACATCGGCACACAAAGCTCTTCTTCCAGCTCTGCCAGTGCATTTCTTCTGAGTTCGTTGAGGAGTTTCACCGGAACAAAGATATTTCCATCCATCTGAATATCCAGTTCTTCCCATTCAAACTCTGTATTTCCAAGCTTTTCCATCTGTTTGCGGATACGCTCCTCTGACATTGGATGCTCCTTCGCAAACTGCACTTCGCCGTCAGAAACCACCACCTGTTTATCCCTGCAGGAAATCTGCAGGATTGCAGGACTTTCCGGATAAAGCATCAGGCTTCCCGTGATCTTCTCTCTGCATTTCTTAAGTTCTGTTGAAACACCGCCCGTCTTTTTCTCGTTGGAAAACGCCATCATAGACGGTCCGTTGTGCTGTTTATAGTATCCCGTACAGGAGCCGCCTCTGTTAAAGATATCCAGAATGTATCTCCGGTCTTCTTCCGTCACCCGGTACCCTTCTCTGTCCCTTGATAATATATCCAGATATTTCCTGTACATGCCTGTGACTCCGGCTGTATATCCCGGCTGTTTCATTCGTCCCTCGATCTTGAGCGAGATCACACCCGCATCTATGATCTCCGGTAAAATATCCAGCGTACAGATATCCTTAAGACTCAGAGGACAAAGTTCCTCTTTCTTTTGAAATCTTCTGTCTTCCCCCTTACGCACCTGATACGGCAGGCGGCACGGCTGTGCACACCTGCCACGATTGCCGCTTCTGCCTCCCAGAATGCTGCTCATCAGGCACTGTCCCGAAAAGCTGTAGCACAAAGCTCCATGGACAAAGGCTTCTATTTCAATGCTGCTCTTTCTGTGCATGGCGGCAAGCTCTTCAAGGCTCAGTTCTCTGGCTGCGACCACGCGGGCTGCACCCTGCTCTTCGAGAAACTTCATTCCCTCTGGGCCGGTAACTGCCATCTGCGTACTGGCATGGATATGCATCTTCGGAAAATTCCTGCGGATAAACTGGAACACACCGAGATCCTGGACAATAACAGCATCCAGTCCCGCCTCATACAATGGCTTCAGAGAATCAAAAAGCTTCTCCTTAATCTCGCGATTCTTAAGAAGCGTGTTTACTGTAAGATATAGCTTCCTGCCATGAATATGCGCTGTCCGGATCGCACGGATCAGCTCTTCCTGTGTAAAATTCTGTGCATAGGCCCTGGCGCCAAAATCCGGACCGCCAACATAAACTGCATCCGCACCGGCTCCGATCGCAGCTTCGAATCCCTCATAAGAACCTGCCGGTGAAAGTAATTCTATTTCCTGTTTCTTCAAATCCGTCTTTCCTTTCATCTGGTCTTGTGACTTTATCGGAACATTACGAAGTAACTTCCTATAAAGTAAATAAAGAGGACTACCGAAGCAATCCCCTCCCTACTCTTACTTAAGTAACTTATCGATTTCCTGTTCCAGTTCTTTGACCTTGCCTTCAAGAAGTTCCTTCTGATGTCTGGCATCGGATTCCTTCTTCTCGGTTTCTTCGATCTTCATGCGGAGTGCGATCAGCTCATGCTTCAGTTCATACATCTCCTGATCCTTCTGCTGAAGATCCTGCTCAAATATCTCCGCCTGTTTCTTTGCCTTGAAATAATCATCGGTAACATTCAGACTGAGCAGTGTATGCTTTGTCTCCATCGGCTGGCGGGAATATCCCGGCATTTCACTTAATTCAGACATTTTGTTATTTATATATGATGCCACTTTCTGAAAATACTCTTCAGATTCGTAGCCGCCCAGAGTTATGATCTTTCCTCCGATGACTACCTGTGCCGTATTTTTGACTGCCATAACAAGCCTCCCGTATCTTAAACTTTCATCTTTCTTCCATAACGGAAACAGATCAGATCCTGCTGATCTGAGGCGTAGTAATGCTTCTTACACCTTGTCTGTACTCCATTATAATCGAATTTTGTAAAAATGTATAGGAATTTTTAAGAAATCTTGCAAGTATTACATTTTAGGATTACTGTACAGGTACCGAAAAGTAACTGTTCACAGGTAATATCCCGCGAGGTGTTTTGCCATGAATATGGCAAAATCCCGAGACATACGGGGCAAAACGCTATCACCGAAGGTGATTTGGAATGCATTTTGACCAAGTTACTGTGAACGGAGTGAACAGTAACACCGAAAAATCATGAAATCCTGTCGATTCCGAGATGTTTGTAGGCAAGTGCGGACGCTGTGCGCCCCCGCGGAGTTCTGTTGAGAAATCCATTCTGCAGAAGATACGGCTCGTAAACATCCTCCAGAGTACCCGCATCTTCACCGATGGCCGCAGCCAGGGTTTCCAGTCCCACCGGGCCGCCCTGAAAATTCACGATCAGAGTCTTGAGAATTCTTCTGTCGATCTTGTCCAGACCATACTGATCCACCTCGAGAAGATCCAGTGCAAAGACAGCCACCTCATAGGTGATCCTTCCATCATATTTGACCTGTGCAAAATCCCGGACTCTCTTAAGAAGGCGGTTTGCAAGACGCGGGGTTCCTCTCGAACGCTTGGCGATCTCCGCCGCACCTCTTTTGTCGATCTCGACTCCCAGAACATCTGCCGAACGAAGTATGATCGTCTGAAGTTCCTCTTTATTATAAAATTCCAGATGATGCATCACCCCAAAACGGTCGCGAAGCGGTGCCGAGAGAAGCCCGGCCCTCGTCGTTGCGCCAACCAAAGTGAATTTCGGAAGATCCAGACGGATGGATCTGGCAGAGGCACCCTTGCCGATCATGATATCAATCGCAAAATCCTCCATTGCCGGATAGAGTACCTCCTCCACCTGACGGTTCAGACGATGAATCTCATCCACAAAAAGGACATCTCCCTCCTGAAGGTTATTCAGAATGGCCGCCATCTCTCCGGGTTTCTCGATTGCCGGTCCGGAGGTCACCTTCATATGAGTTCCCATCTCATTGGCAATGATTCCGGACAGAGTAGTCTTACCCAAACCCGGAGGACCGTAAAAAAGGACGTGATCCAGCGCATCATGCCTCTGTTTGGCAGCTTCTATATATATTTTGAGTGTATTCTTGGTTTTTTCCTGACCAATGTATTCATCAAGAGTCTGCGGACGGAGGCTTCCCTCCAGCGGCAGATCCTCCTCTGTCACATCTGTTGTGATCATTCTTTTTTCCATCTATATCATCGCTCCATTGTATATTGCTGTAAACCCTGCCATTATAGCTGCTTCAGGGCTGCTTTCAGGATTGCCTCCACATCACCCGGATCCACATCCGTAACCTTATGCACTGCCTTCAGTGCCTCAGAACTGCTGTATCCAAGAGCTGTCAACGCTTCCACCGCCTCCTGACGTCCATCATGGAAGTCTGTGTCATTCAGGTCTGCATTTTCCTGTTCATGCATCAGTTTCTTCTCAAATGCATCCTCCAGCTTCAGCTTGTCCTTCAGTTCAAGAATCAGCTTCTGTGCTGTCTTCTTGCCGATTCCCGGTGCCCTGGAAAGCGTCTTTACATCATCGGAAAGCACTGCAAACCGCAGTTCATCGGCACTGAGCCCTGAGAGCACTCCCAGTGCTGCCTTCGGACCGATGCCATTCACACTGAGGAGCAGGCGGAACACCTGAAGGTCATCCTTATGCCAGAACCCATACAGCTGCATGGCATCCTCTCTCACCTGGAAATAGGTATGGATCTTTACCTTTCCCTCCATGCGGGCTGCCTGCTCGATCGCCTCTCCTGTCATAAATATCTCATATCCGATCCCGCCTGTTTCTATGATCACAGAGTTTTCTGTTATATCTGCCACCTGGCCGCAAATGAATGAAATCATGCAAAATCTACTCCTGCTTCAAATTAATTTTTTCCTGTTTTTCAATCATAACATAACCCTGGGCAAAAAGCAAACATCTATTCGATTCATTCCGGAATATACAAAATCCCGGCTGGGGAAAGAAAAGACTTCTTTCTCCGGCCAGGATCGTATTTTTATCAATATGGGGTTTAGAGAATAACTTTTCTCGGGCATGCTTCCTTACATGCACCGCAGTTTGTACATTTGTCGTAATCAATATGTGCACAGAAATCTGTCACAGCGATCGCACCGTTCGGACAGGTCTTCTCGCACTTCTTACATCCGATACATCCAATCTCGCAGGCTTCTGTGACTGCCTTTCCTTTGGCATGGGAGCTACAGCCTACAAAAGTTTTCTGCTCATATGGTGCAAGCTCGATCAGATGATGCGGGCATTTTGCAATACATTTACCACAGGCTTTACATTTGTCGCGGTCAACCACTGCCACACCGTTAATGATATGGATCGCATCAAACGGACATGCCTTTACGCAGCTTCCGAATCCCATGCATCCATAGGAACAGGATTTTGCTCCGCCGCCCGGTACAAATGCCATCATTTCACAGTCTTCCACACCTGTGTATGTATAATTGTCTTTTGTTTTTTCGCAGGTTCCTGTACATTTTACGAACGCAGCCATACGGGTGCTCTCAACAACCTCCTGGCCCATGATCCCTGCAATGACTTTTCCTGCCGCTTCGCCGCCTACCGGACATGCATTGACAGGAGCTTCGCCCTTGGCAATTGCTGCTGCCAGACCGTCACAGCCCGGGTATCCACAGCCGCCGCAGTTATTTCCCGGAAGAGCTGCACGGACAGCAACCTCACGCTCATCCACTTCTACCGCAAACTTTTTACCGGCTACACCAAGGAAAATTCCAATAAAGAGGCCTACTGCTGCAACAACGACAGTTGCCACGATAATCGCATTCATATCCATAATCTCTGCCTCCTCTGTTACTTAATCAGTCCGGAGAATCCGAAGAAAGCAATCGCCATCAGACCTGCTGTGAGCAGGACAGTCGGGAAGCCTTTGAAAGATTCCGGAACATCGTTGAATTCAATTTTTTCTCTGATACCAGCCATCAGAGTAATAGAAATGGTAAAACCAACTGCTGTGGCAAATCCGTTCACAGTTCCCTGAAGGATGTTGTAGCTTTTCTGTACGTTTGTCAGTGCAACACCGAGAACTGCACAGTTTGTTGTGATCAGAGGAAGATATACACCAAGTGACTGATAAAGTGCCGGCATACCTTTCTTGAGGAACATCTCAACAAACTGAACCAGTGCAGCGATAATAAGAATAAATACGATCGTCTGTAAATATTCCATACCTGTCGGCACCAGGATAAAGTTGTAGATCAGACCTGTTACAAAAGAGGACAATGTGATAACGAAAATAATCGCACCACCCATTCCGGCTGCTGTTTCAATTCTCTTGGATACACCAAAGAACGGGCAGAGTCCGAGGAACTGGCTCAGGACTACGTTGTTGACGATCGCAGAGCTTACCAGGATCAGTAATAATTCTTTCATGCTTCCTTGCCTCCTTTGCACATTGTATTGTTGCAGGTATCACAGCCTGAACAGCATCCACAGCCTTCACTCGGATCAATACCTCTCTTTGCTGCACCGATCTTAAACTTGTTCTGAAGTGCTGCAAGCATGGCAAGAACAAAGAAAGCTCCAGGTGCAAGGATAAAGATCGTGATCGGCTCATAGCCCATCTTTCCGGCTGCCGCATCAGCAAGCGGAAGGATCTGACGTCCGAAGAGCTGTCCTGCACCGAGAAGTTCACGTACTGCACCGATACAGGTGATACTTAAAGTAAAACCAAGTCCCATGCCAATACCATCAAAGAGTGACGGAATCGGAGGATTCTTTGAAGCATAAGCCTCTGCACGACCAAGAATGATACAGTTTACAACGATAAGAGGAATATAAATTCCAAGTGCAGAATAAAGACTCGGAATGAATCCCTCTAACAGCATCTGCACGATGGTTACAAAAGATGCAACGACAACGATAAAGGCCGGCATACGAACTCCATCCGGAATAAACTTCCGAAGAAGGGAGATCATAAGGTTGGACATTGCCAGAACTACAGTTGTAGTCAGACCCATTCCGATACCGTTGATCGCAGATGTAGTAACCGCCAGTGTAGGACACATACCCAGCACCAGCACAAAAGTCGGGTTTTCTTTGATAATACCGTTTACAAGACGTTCTGCAGGTGTATTTGCTTTCATGACTCTGCTCCTCCTTCCACATAACGAAATGCACAAAGGCCGGCATTTACACCGTTTGTCATGGCATTTGTAGTAATTGTGGCACCACTGATGGCATCGATCTGATCGTCAGATGTGGCCCCTGTCTTGGTGTACTCGAATTTTTCTACTTTTTTGTCCTTGAACTGATCCTGGAAATCCGGATTTTTGGCCTTCATACCAAGTCCTGCAGTCTCGCTGATGGACAGGATGGAAATTCCATTTAAAGTTCCGTCATTCTGAATTCCCATGGTAAACTGGATATCTCCGCCATATCCTTCAGAATCTGTGACATTGAGTGCATAGCCGATCGTCTCGCCGGAAGCATCCTTCGCTTCCATGACTTCATTGATCGTCTGTGCGTTAAAATTGTTTTCTGCAAGGTTTGCTGCCAGTGCATCGGCATCCACTTCACATGGTTCAAAGCTGTCTGCATCTTCAAATACAGCCTTGTATGCCTCCTGCTTGGACTGTTCCTGCTGCTGTGCGATAGGGCCTTCCGTGATATCCTGGACTACGCCAAGAGCCAGACCTGCCACAAGCGTGATCGCAGTGATCGCGATCGTATCTTTTACAATACTCATGCTTTCTTACCTCCTTTTCCAAAGGCAACCGGTTTGGTCACTTTCTCGATCAGCGGTACCAGAAGGTTACAGAAGATGATCGCATAGGAAACACCCTCTGCGGATCCGCCAAAGAGACGGAAGATCGCGGTAACAACACCAAGACAGCATCCGTAGATCAGCTGGCCCTTCGGTGTGATCGGAGTTGTTACATAGTCTGTCGCCATGAACCATGCACCAAGCATAAGTCCGCCGCCGAACAGATGGCTGAAAAGATAGTTCACATCAAAGCCTTTGCCTGTTCCAAGCATATAAAAGATCACAAATACTGCAAAGCTTCCGATATATGTAAGCGGGATCTTGAGATCAATGACCTTGAATGCAAGGAGGATCACTGCACCGATCAGGATCGCAAGAGCAGAAGTTTCTCCGATGGTTCCATGAATGTTACCGATGAACAGATTTTTTACAGAAATGGAATCTGCTGTGAATCCGCTGTTCTTAAGCTCTGCAAGTGCAGTTGCTCCTGTAACGGTATCAATGCAATGATATCCGCTCAGCTTGTCCACTGCAAAATCGGTCATTTTACCTGTGAAAGAAATCATCAGGAAGCATCTTGCAGCCAGTGCCGGGTTCATAAAGTTCTGTCCAAGTCCGCCAAAAAGCTGCTTTACAACGATGATCGCAAAAGCACTGCCAAGTACAGGCATCCACAGCGGGATCTGAGGCGGCATATTGAGTGCAAGCAGAAGTCCTGTAACTGCTGCACTGAAATCAGTAACGGTATTCTTTTTATGCATAAGACGGTCATACAGCCATTCAAAAAATACGCTGGATGCTACCGTCACAAGTACAACAAGAAATGCACGGAAGCCGAAGTTCCAGATACCAAACAGTGTGGTTGGAAGCAGTGCAAGCACGACAAGCTGCATGATCCGACCTGTTGTCATTTTGTCCCTGACATGAGGATTAGATGATACATTTAACATTTGTTCCATTTTGTTCCCTCCCCCTATTTCTTCTTACGGCTGGCAAGAACCATTTTTCGCATGGATTTGATACTCTGGGTCAACGGTCTCTTTGCCGGGCAGATGTAACTGCAGCATCCGCACTCACAGCACTCCATACCATCCAGGGCTTCAAAGCCTGCCATATCACCACGTTCAGCCAGCGTAGCCAGACGTGCCGGAAGAACATGACCTGGACAGACACTTACGCAGCGTCCGCAGTTGATACACGCTGTCTGGATCTTCTGTGCTTCAGCTACTGCATCATGTTCCAGGAAAAGGAACGCAGATGTTGTCTTTGTACATGGAATATGAAGCTCATACAGCGGGAATCCCATCATCGGACCACCGGAAATAATCTTTTCGATCTTTGCTTTCAGTCCTCCTGCCGCATCGATCAGCTCTGACATATCTGTTCCTGTATAGACACTGAAGTTCTTAGGCGCTTTAATACCATCACCTGTTATCGTTACAACTCTGTCCACAACTGGTTTTCCCAGAATCACCGCTTCATATATAGCAATAACAGTTGCAACGTTATCTACCACACATCCGACATCTGCCGGGAGCATTGTGGAATTGATCTCTCTGCCGGTTGTGGCATAGATCAGAGTACGCTCACCACCCTGTGGATATTTGGTCATAACTTCTTTGACTTCGATTCTCGGGATATCCTTTACCAGTTTCTGCATCTTTTCGATACAGTCCGGTTTGTTATCCTCAATGCAGATATAGCCTTTGGCAGAATCAAAGAGTTTAAGGATCACCTTAAGTCCTTCTACAACCTTCTCCGGCTCTTCCAGCATTCTTCGATAGTCACTTGTAATATAAGGTTCACACTCTGCACCGTTTACCAGTACATATTCAATCTTGGAAGGATCCTTCGGTGCCAGCTTGACATGGGTCGGGAATCCGGCTCCACCCATACCAACAACTCCGCCTTCCTTGATACGGTTCAGGATCTCTTCTTTCGTCAGATCCTCAAGTGCAGCAGGAACAAACTCTACTTCCTGATACTGCTGGTCATTATCTACGATGACTGCATCAACCATTGCCCCTGTAGCATTCAGTCTCTTCTCGATGCCCTTGACGGTACCGGATACAGATGCATGCTGAGGTACCGATACAAATCCGCCTGCATCGGCAATCTTCTGTCCTGCAAGAACCTGGTCACCTTTTTTGACACACGGAACAGATGGAGCTCCAATGTGCTGAGACATCAGATAGACCATATCTCCCTTTGGGAGATACTTCTCAACCGGCTGGTTCTTTGCCAGTTCCTTACCTTCGTAAGGATGGATTCCGCCTTTAAAGGTCAGTTTTCCCATATATTCGTTTCCTCCTTTTTCATGAGCTCTGCCCAGAACGACCTGCTCATGTTTATTTTCTTTCTGATGATATCGCAAAACCCTATTTATACTATACATCTTTTTCTTCAAAAATTCACTACCAAATTTTCAAAATATTGTGTATAATCAAATACAATCAAGAAAGGAAAAATATCACATGATTGTTAAAAAAATGCCGATTTTACAAGGGTTTCCGACCCCTGATACTGTTAAATTTTTGTCGAGTACAGAATTAAAATTGTCAGAATTTACACCTGTTTTTTATGATATTGAGACTACAGGTTTATCCAGATATTCCACCTTTGTCTACCTCATCGGAGCCGTCAAATGGGAACAGAATCAGTGGATCCTCACACAATGGCTCGGAGAATCTCCGGAAGAAGAAGCCTTGATCATTCGCGAATTCACTAACTATCTACAGGATTCAACCTATACGATCCAGTACAACGGAGATCGTTTTGACCAGCCCTATCTTGAAGAACGCTGCCGAAAAAATGAGCTTCCGTCTCCATTTGAAGGACTCGCCTCAATCGATGTCTATCAGGTACTTAAATCCTGTCAAAGTTTGTTTAAATTATCACGAATGAAGCAGCCTGACCTGGAAAATCTCTTCCCTTCCATGCACAGAATCTACTGTGATGGAGGACAGTGTATCCGCCTGTACCGCTCCTATATGAAAAAAAAGGATCCAAAAGCACTGGAAACTGTGCTCGGACACAACCAGGAAGACTTACATGGTCTCGGACTTGTCTTTACGCTTCTGAGTTACAGATCACTCTATCTCGGAAAATACGAGCCTTCTGCAATCCGCATTCATGATCAGCAGGAGCTCGTGATCACACTGAAGCTAGAGCATCCGGTACCGATATCTGTCTCCTGTGTCACAGATGAATTTTACTTTACCGCCGACAGAGAGGAAGCACGTCTGCTTCTCCATCTAAAAAACGGAAAGCTCCGACAATACTACTCCAATTATAAGGATTACGAGTATCTTCCCGGAGAAGATCAGGCAATTCCCAAATCCCTCAGCCGCTATATGGACAAAAGTCTTCGAATGCCGGCCACACCTCAGACCTGTTATACATGGTTTCAATGTGACAAAAATTTTCTTAACAGCACTTCCATGCAAATGCAGTATCTGACACACTCTCTTCCCTGTCTTCTCAACAATCTCGGAACCAGGCGTACAAGTCCTTCTTAAGGCTTTGCAATACTTATTCGGAAATTTACAAAGTAATTTCCAAATAAAACAAAAAATCCCGGCAGATCTTAAGTCTGCCGGGATTTAATATTCTCGAGAACTAATTAAGCTTCTGTATCTTCTTCTGCCTGTGCAGGAGCTTCCAGTGCTTTTATGCTGAGGCTGATCTTCTTGTCTTCACCGTTGAAGTCAACAACCTTTGCCTCGATTTCCTGTCCGATGGAAAGTACATCAGATGGTTTTGCAACGTGCTCTCTGGAAATCTGGGATACGTGAAGAAGTGCATCGATTCCAGGTGCCAGTTCAACAAATGCACCAAAATCTGTCATACGGGCAACTTTACCAGTTACAACGTTTCCTACTGCAAATTTCTCTGCAGCTGTCAGCCATGGATTCTCTTCCGGGAATTTCATGGAAAGTGCAATCTTGTCTCCATTAATCTCTTTGATCATAACTTTAACTTCATCGCCAACGTTGAATACTTTCTTCGGATTCTCTACTCTGCCCCAGGACATTTCGGAAATATGAAGAAGTCCGTCTGCTCCGCCAAGATCGATGAATGCACCGAAATCTGTAACGTTCTTAACAGTACCTGTAACAACATCACCAACGTTGATCTTTTCCATGAGTTCTTTCTGTTTCTCTGCTTTCTCAGCAAGAAGAAGCTGTTTACGGTTACCGATGATACGGCGTCTTCTCGGGTTGAACTCTGTGATCACGAATTCGATTTCCTGATCTGCGTATTTGGAAAGATCTTTCTCATAAGTATCGGATACAAGGCTTGCAGGGATGAATACTCTTGCTTCATCAATGTTTACACAAAGTCCGCCATCCAGTACCTGTGTTACAGGTGCTTTGAGTACTTCCTGAGATTCAAAAGCAGCTTCCAGACGTTTGTTGCCTTTCTCTGCAGCAAGACGTTTGTATGTCAGGATAACCTGTCCCTCTCCATCATTTACTTTCAGGACTTTTGCTTCCATAGTATCACCAACTTTAACTGCATCGGTAAGTACCAGGGAAGAATCGTTGGAATATTCATTCTTTGTGATGATACCATCTGCTTTATAACCGATATTCAGGATGATCTCATCCTCTTTGACATCGATAACAGTACCCTGTACGATCTCTCCATTTCTGATTGTTTTTACGGAATCCTCCAGCATCTGTTCAAAACTTAATTCTGACATGTTCTTGAACCTCCTCAATAATTTTCTTTGGGGTGGACGCCCCTGCTGTAATACCTACACAACTACTGCGATGGAACATTTCAGAATCCAAGTCTACAGGTGTTTGTATATAGTAAGTATTTCCACATTCCTCTTTGCATATTTCAAACAGCTTTTGAGTATTGGAACTATGTCTGCCACCGATGACAAGCATAGTGTCTACCTCTCCGGCTATGTTTTTTGCTTCTTTCTGCCGTTCTTCAGTAGCATTACAAATAGTGTTTAAAATATTGCTAATATTTAAAACATTATTATAATACCTCTTTTCGCAAAGAATTTCAACTAATTCTTTAAATTTGTTGTAATTAAATGTCGTCTGTGATACGATGCACGCCTCCATATCCGGATCGGGAATCATATTTTCAACATCTTCTCTGTTCTTGAGAACCCTGTAAGGACCATGACACCATCCGCAGATTCCCTGAACCTCCGGATGCTTCGGATCACCAAAAATAAAAATCTGTCTGCCTGCAAGGCTTTCCTTCTCGACGATCCTGTGTATCTTCAGAACGAAAGGACAGGTAACATCCACATACTCAAGATTGTTTTCTTTGAGTTTCTGATAAATATCTCTCCCTACTCCATGGGACCGTATCACAACCGTACCGCCCCTGATCTGATCCAGTTCTTCTGCCTGAATCACCTGCACGCCCCTGGATTCCAGATCGGATACAACCTCTTCATTGTGGATGATCGGGCCCAGAGTATAGATCGGAGAAACTCCTTCTTCGATCAGCTGATAGACTTTATCGACCGCACGTTTGACCCCAAAGCAGAATCCGGCAGTTTTGGCTACTTTTACCTTCATACTCCTCATTCCTCTTCTGATACTTTTGTGTGATATACAGAAAGGATCTTCTCCACGGTCTCATCAATCGTAAGCTCTGAGGAATCCACAAGGACCGCATCCTTCGCCTGACAGAGCGGAGAAACCTCTCTGGTCATATCCCTGTGATCCCTCTCCTCGATGGTTTTCTGGATTTCTGCAAGATTACAGTCCTCTCCTCTTTCCTGATATTCCAGATAACGGCGGCGTGCTCTGGTCAGAGAACTTGCTGTAAGGTAAATTTTGACATCCGCATCCGGCAGAATGGTTGTTCCGATATCTCTCCCGTCCATGACGACACTCATGGTCCTTGCCAGCTTGCGCTGCAGATCCAGAAGCTTTGCCCTCACCCGCGGCACTGCTGAGCTTACGGAGGCCATCCCGCTTACTTCCTCCGTGCGAAGATAGTCATTTACATTTTCTCCGTCAAGAAGGACGATCTGCTCTCCGTTCTGATACTCAATAGAAATCTCCGCATTCTGACATGCTTCTCCGATCTCGTCCAGATTTTCCCGGTTTACGCCCTTTCTCAGAAGATAAAGTGCCATAGCCCGATACATGGCTCCTGTGTCCACGTATACAAACGAAAGCTCTTTTGCCACTTTTTTTGCTACCGTGCTTTTGCCCGCTCCTGCCGGACCGTCAATTGCAATATTGTGTACCATTTATTTCAGCCTCCTGCTTATTTCTTTGTTACTGTTCGCAGTAACTCTTTTCACTTATATCCATAGCAGCAAGATATGCGGTGGACCATGCAATCTGAAGATTATAGCCCCCTGTTACTGCATCAAGATCAAGAACTTCTCCTGTAAAATACAGGTTTTTGATTTTTTTGGATTCCATGCTTCCCGGATTGATATCCCTGACAGAGACTCCACCCTGTGTAATGACTGCTTCTTTAAATTCGCCCGGTTCTGTGATCGTAAACGGAAAATTCTTGACTGTCATGCCGAAAGCAAGTCTCTCTTCTCTGGATATCTCATGGATCACTTTATCCCCTGGTATTCCGCCGATTTCAAGCATTACCGGTGTCAGAGAAGAAGGAAACAGGACTCCTATCACATTTTTGAACTGTTTGTTCTTGCCATTTTCAAATTCTCTCAGGATCCTCTCATCCAACTGTTCCAGAGAAAGTGCCGGCTTAAGGTCAATAAACGCAGTCAGTTCTTCTCCCTTGACCAGATATTTGCCAAGTCTGGCACTGGCACTTAAGATCAGAGGACCTGTAACACCGGTATGTGTAAACATCATCTCCCCGAAATCCCGATAAAGAATCTTCTTGCCGCGTCTGACAGTAAGTTCCACATTCTTAAGAGAAAGACCTGTCATCCTCGGAATGTAATCTTCTCTGGTCTTAAGCGGAACCAGGGATGGAATACAGTCTGTCACCTGATGCCCGGTCTCTCTGGCAAAACGGTATCCGTCTCCTGTGGATCCCGTCGTCGGATAAGACAGACCACCTGTCGCGACAACTACAGCGTCTGCGCGCTTTATTTCACCATCTGCAAGAGAAACTCCCACAGCAGCACCGTCCTGCGTCAGAATCTCTCTGACCTCGCTTCTGAATCTGACATGAACACCATACTTCTTCATCAGACGTTCCAGACCACGGATGATATCTGATGAGCGGTCAGATTCCGGAAATACACGGTTTCCTCTCTCCGTCTTAAGCGGTACCCCCGCTTCTTCAAGGAGAGCCATCATATCCTGACTGTTAAAAGTATAAAATGCACTGTACAGAAACTTGCTGTTCGTCATGACTGCCCGGAGCAGTTCTTCAACCTCACAGTTATTTGTAACATTGCATCTCCCTTTTCCTGTAATATAGAGTTTTTTTCCCAGCTTTTCATTCTTTTCAAACAAAAAAATCTCACAGCCGTTTCTGGCGGCAATAATACTGCACAGCATACCTGCTGCTCCGCCTCCGACAATTATCACTTTGTTCATGGAAATCCTTTCTTTTTTGCAAGCAAGCCCGTCAGAAAAATCTGGCGGGCCTGCTTTCCTGTATCAGAATCCTATCCAAAACAGGGACTTCTTTATATTTTTTAGACCGGATATGCTCCGTTTTCTGTATCTGCAGCTTTTTCGTCTACTTTTTTCTCCTGAGCCTGACGGTATTTGAAGAAATCAGTAGCAACCTGCGGGAACAGTGCATAGGACAGAACGTCCTCATCCTGCTCTTTGTAAGCAGACATTTCTGTTTCCAGCTTATCCAGCTCGTTGTCGAGAAGGTCTGCCGGACGACAGGTAATCGGTTTTGCATCGCCGATGCACTTCTTCTGTACTTCCTGGTTGAACGGTTTTACGGTTGCTCCGTATTTTCCTAACAGGATGTCTTTTGTTTCTTTTGTTACCATCTTGTATCTCTCGCCCATAAGTACGTTGAATACAGCCTGTGTACCAACGATCTGGGAAGACGGAGTTACGAGCGGCGGCTCACCAAGGTCTTTACGAACCTTCGGAACTTCCTCAAGAACATCATAGAATTTATCTTCTGCATGCTGTTCTTTCAGCTGTGATGTCAGGTTGGAAAGCATTCCGCCCGGTACCTGATACAGAAGAGTCTTGATATTAACGCCAAGGTTCTTCGGATTCAGAAGGCCGCTGTCCAGAGCTTCATCACGGATCGGACGGAAGTAATCAGCGATCTCAGCAAGGAGTTTCTGATCAAATCCTGTGTCATATGGTGTACCCTTGAAGGTTTCTACCATAACCTCTGTTGCAGGCTGGGAAGTTCCCAGAGCGAACGGAGACATTGCAGTGTCGATGATGTCAACGCCTGCCTCTACTGCCTTGAGGTATGTCATGGAAGCAACACCGGATGTGTAATGTGTATGAAGGTCGATCGGGATGCTTACAGCATCTTTGAGTGCTCCTACAAGCTCAGTTGCTTTGTAAGGAAGCAGAAGACCTGCCATATCTTTGATACAGATAGAATCTGCACCCATCTCTTCGATGTGTTTTGCGATGTTTACCCAGTACTCAAGAGTATATGCATCGCCTAAAGTGTAGGAAAGAGCAACCTGTGCGTGTGCTTTTTCTTTGTTTGCAGCCTTTACAGCTGTCTGAAGGTTACGCATATCATTGAGACAGTCAAAAATACGGATGATGTCGATTCCGTTTGCTGCGGATTTCTGTACGAAATATTCTACTACATCATCTGCGTACGGACGGTATCCAAGGATGTTCTGTCCACGGAAGAGCATCTGAAGTTTGGTGTTTTTGAAGCCGTCACGTAATTTACGAAGTCTTTCCCACGGATCTTCCTTGAGGAAACGAAGGGAAGCGTCAAAAGTAGCTCCACCCCAGCACTCTACTGCATGGTAGCCGACTTTATCCATTTTATCTACGATTGGAAGCATCTGTTCTGTGGTCAGTCTGGTTGCAATCAGAGACTGATGTGCATCACGGAGAACAGTTTCCACAATTTTTACAGGTTTTTTTTCTAATTCAGCCATTATGTTTTCTCCTTGTATTTATTAAGTACTCTAGGTCAGACTCCAAAGATAGCCATGAAGGTTCCAGCTGCAACGGCTGTTCCGATTACACCGGCTACGTTCGGTCCCATCGCATGCATCAGAAGGAAGTTTGTAGGATCCGCTTCTGCGCCGACTTTCTGAGAAACGCGGGCAGCCATAGGAACCGCAGATACACCTGCCGAACCGATTAGAGGATTGATCTTTCCGCCTGACAGTTTACACATCAGTTTACCGAGCATACATCCGCCAAAGGTACCAAATGCAAACGCTACAAGACCAAGAACAACGATTTTCAGAGTGTCAATATTAAGGAATGCTTCTGCACTTGTGGAAGCACCTACAGATGTACCAAGCAGGATAACTACGATGTACATCAGCGCGTTGGATGCTGTTTCTGTAAGCTGTTTAACAACGCCAGACTCACGGAAGAGGTTACCAAGCATCAGCATACCTACCAGCGGAGCTGTTGTAGGAAGAATCAGGCACACAACGATGGTAATTACGATCGGGAAGAGAATCTTCTCGATTTTGGTTACAGGACGAAGCTGATCCATTTTGATTTTACGTTCTTTCTCTGTAGTACAGAGTTTCATGATTGGCGGCTGAATGATCGGAACCAGTGACATATAAGAATATGCCGCCACCGCGATCGGTCCCATTAAAGTGGTCTGTCCAAGTTTTCCTGCAAGGAAAATGGAAGTAGGACCATCTGCTCCACCGATGATGGAGATTGCTGCTGCTGCCTTTCCGTTGAATCCAAGGAAGATTGCAAGGAAGTATGCAACATAGATACCAAGCTGTGCAGCTGCTCCAAGAAGGAAACTCTTCGGATTGGCGATCAGCGGACCAAAGTCTGTCATCGCACCAACGCCCATAAAGATCAGGGACGGAAGAATACTCCACTCATCAAGGATATAGAAGTAATGCAGAAGACCACCAACACCATTGGACATGTCTTCCGGATTTGCCATAATATCCGGGTAGATGTTTACCAGGAGCATACCAAAAGCGATCGGAACCAAAAGAAGCGGCTCAAAACCTTTTTTGATAGCAAGGAATAAGAATACACACGCCACCGCGATCATCAGATAGTTTCCCCATGTCAGGTTAAAAAATGCCGTCTGATGAATCAGGTTGGACAGGGTTTCTGTTACATAAGACATTTGATTACCTCCCGTCCTAGTTCATTGTAGCCAGAGTATCTCCGTTTTCTACGGATGCGCCTTCGGATGTATCGATGCTGGCTACAGTACCATCCTGAGGAGCAACAACCGGGATTTCCATCTTCATGGATTCCAGGATCACGATGTTGTCTCCTGCTTTTACTGCCTGTCCTGCGGAAGCTACGACTTTGAGGACTTTACCTGGTACAGAAGCAGTAACTTTCACTGCACCTGCTCCTGCTGCCGGTGCTGCTGCCTTAGGAGCTGCTTTCGGTGCTGCCTTCGGTGCTGCTACAGGTGCTGCTGCCGGTGTGCTTACGCTTCCTGTTTCTTCTACAGTAACTTCATATGCTGTTCCGTTTACGGTGATTGTATAGCTTTTCATTTTTAATCCTCCTAAAATTGTCAATTACCTTTTTTTACGGTTGATCTTACGAATGGAGCGTACAACAAATCCGTCTGTTGTAGTTCCCTCTGATGCCGCGATTGCCGCTGCAATTACAGCGATCAGTTCTGAATCATCAGCTTCCTCCTGTACAGGTACTGCCACAGGAACCGGCGCCGGTGCCGGAGTTTCTTCTTTCTTCTTCTTAACCTGCTGTGCCCCGGATCCCGGAACAAATTTAAACAGGGAGATAAGGAAGATCAGGAATGCAAGGATCACAAATACAGTACCAAGTCCCATGAGAGTATTCAGTGCTGCATTCTTCATGATTGTCGCAAAAGAATACTTAACATCAACGGTCAGGGAAGTAGGGTTCATTTTTTTGTCGATTACGTAGACAAAGTCTGCATCTTCTTTTTCGAATTCGACCTCAACAGTAGCAGTGTATTCCTTATCCTTATCGTCATACTCTACTTCTACTGTGTCACCGATCTCCTTCAGGTCACCTACTTCTTTCTTAACACCACTCCAGGCTGTCATCGCATTTACAACAAATTCATTATCTTCTTCCAGGTACTGCTCGATCTCAGCATCTGACAAGCCGATAATTTCATCTGTTACTGCTCCAACATAAGCTTCAACCTGAGTCTTAACATTATCATCCATCTCACCGTCTGCCCAGACAAGAGCTGTGCCTGAGAACATCAGAGATGCGGCACACGCAAACGCAGCACAGGTAGTGGATGCTTTCTTTAACATCTGATTCATATGCTCACCTCGCTTAGACTGTGCCATGTTTCTTAGCTGGACGGTCTTCTCTCTTTGTGAACAGCATTTCAAATGCTCCGATCACGTATTTACGTGTATCAGCCGGAGCGATCACAGTATCTACATAACCTCTTGCTGCTGCGGACTCTACGTTAGACTGCAGTGCTCTGTACTCAGCTGCCTTCTCATTCAGGACAGAAGCCTCTGATCCCGGATACATGATCTTGGCTGCCATGGAGGCATCCATCATACCGATTTCTGCATTCTCCCATGCATAAACAAAATCTGCTCCTACAGATTTGCTGTTCATAGCCACATAAGCAGTTCCGTATGCCTTGCCGATGATCACATTAACCTTCGGTACAGTTGCGGATGCAAATGCATGAACAAGTTCTCCGACAGCTTTTGCCATTACCTTTTCGCTGCATACGGTTGCATTGAATCCGGTTACATTTGTAAGAGTCAGCACCGGAATTTCAAAAGCATCACAGAATTTAACAAATCCGGCAGCTTTTCTTGCACCTCTTGCAGAAAGAGTTCCATCGAATTCTTCTGCCTTCTTGCCTTCTGCATCGTAAACTTCTGTTCTGTTGGCTACTGCACCTACAGTCATTCCGTTTACACGAAGGAAACCGGTAACAACGTCTTTACCATAGTCTCTCTTTGTCTCAAAGAAAATTCCATTGTCTGCGATTCTGGAAAGTGCGAGGGATGTGTCTCCTGCACATGCTGCGATATCTTCGCATGCACGGTTCAGATCATCTGTGCACTCTTCAAAAGAATCGTTGTCTTCGAAATTGGATGGAAGAAGTCCGATAAGCTGACGGATTTCAGCAAGAATCTCTTCCTCTGATTCTACTGCATCGATAAGTCCAGTTTCTTTGCTCTGGAATTCTGCGGATGCTGTATCACATTTCTCTGTGTAGTTTCCATCCAGTGCATTCGGGCTGTTTACAAACATCTTGCCTTTCTTGGATTCGATGAATGTAAAGTCTGTCAGTGCCGGAACAACTGCCATTCCTCCGCCACAGGTACCAAATACAGCTGTGATCTGCGGGATCATTCCGGATGCCATTGTCTGTTTCAGATAAATTCCACCAAACGCTTCCAGTGCATCTGTTGCTTCCTGCAGACGCATTCCTGCACAGTCAACAAGACCGATCACCGGTGCGCCTGTCTTCATAGCCAGGTCATATAAAGCAGAAATCTTCTTTGCATGCATTTCGCCGACTGTTCCGTTCAGTACGGAAGCATCCTGGCTGTATACATAGACAAGATTTCCGTCGATCACACCATATCCGGTGATAACACCGTCTGAAGGCGCTTTTGTTTCAGCCATGTTAAAATCTGTGGATCTGGCTGTTACGCTTTTCCCGATTTCAACAAAACTGTTGGCGTCAAGCAAAGAATTTATTCTTGTGCCTGCTAAGCTTTGTGTTGCATTACTCATTCTCTTTTGCCCTCCATGTTTATAAAATTTTAAAATATAACCAAAATTTTAGCCGATTATAATTGTAACCTGTTTTCAATATTTTTTCAATACATTTCCGTTTTTTTGTTAATTTTTTAACTCCTAAATTTATTTTGCGACAATACAATTTTTTTGTATTTTACAAAAAAAGCCCTCGCTGCCGCGAAAAGGCTCTTCCCTCTGCTCTCAATGAAAAAATTTTTCTGAAACATACTCCAGTACCCGAAAAAAGGTTCTACGCTCGACCGACTGTTCCGCCAGAACCGGGTAGGAGGCCAGAATCTGTCCGTCAAGCAAAAATGTCACCCTGCCGATCTTATCACGGCGCTTTACCGGAGCCTCAAGCATCTCTGGTACATTCACCCGGCATACAATCCTTTCATCGTCTGCAAGAAGCATCTGCCTCTCCTTCTGTTCCGTGTCGACATCGGATATACCACGGATATACTGCACTCTTTTGGTGGGATCTTCCCGAAATCCGTTCTTTACCCGGATCAGTGGAATTTCCGGATCTTCCCACCAGCTTCGATAGTTATAATTTTTTTCTCCGTATGTAAGAAGTGCAGACGCATCCTTCCATTTATAGGTCTTATGGTCCGGCCATCCGCTCCCCAAAAGAGCAACGATAAAGGTTTTTCCATCTCTTTCTTCTGCACACACATAACAGTATCCTGCATCTCCTGTATATCCTGTTTTTCCCGAAACGATCCCTTCCCGCATATCCAGAAATGCATTGGTGTTGTGGATTGAAAAAGTCCGCTTCTTCTGAATGTCCGAGAAAGAATATTCTCTGGTTTGTGTGATCTTAAGAAACATAGGATTCTGTATGGCATATCGCATGATCCGTGCCAGATCTCTCGCAGTCGTATGATGTATCCCGCCGCTGTCTTTCGCGTCGAGACCATTGGGTGTCACAAAATGCGTATCCGTACAGCCAAGCTCTTCTGCTTTCTGATTCATCATAGCCGCAAATCCTTCTGTGGAACCTCCGATACGCTCTGCGATCGCAACCGCAGTATCATTATGGCTCTGCAGCATCAGGGAATATAAAAGATCCTCAAGGTAATACTGTTCTCCCTCCCGGATTCCAAGACGTACCTCCGGCTGGGATGCTGCCCTTGAGGAAACCTGCACATAATCATCACCCTGTCCGTTTTCCAGCGCAAGGATACAGGTCAGGACCTTTGTGGTACTCGCATTCGGCCGCGGCGTTTCTCCTTCTTTTTCGTACAGAACTCTCCCGGAGTCCCCATCCATCAAAATAGCCGAAAGAGCATAGAGATTCCCCGGGGAGGAATCCGTCCCTGATACATCATAGACTACAGAATTCAGTATAAAAAATGTCAAAAGCACGATTACGGCTGCCGTATGATATCTGCACTTCATATTCCACCTCTTATTCTTGATAGAATATTTTATGCAGACCTGTCCTGACTATATTCCTGTTACCTGACTTTCAGTGAAATTCAACGTAACTGTTCACAGGTAATATCCCGCGAGGTGTTTTGCCATGAATATGGCAAAAT
>NZ_JAJBNQ010000025.1:0-61966 GCF_020538025.1 Blautia sp. MSK17_66 | reverse complement strand
TTAAGAATTTTCGAGAATCGTATGTGTTTCACTGTTTAGTTATCAAGGTTCTTTGGTATTTTTCACTGTCTTGCGACAGCTCATTTAGTTTATCATGTTCGTTTCTGTTTGTCAAGAACTTTTTTAAGTTTTTTCAAAACTTTTTTTCGAACTCTTTTGTGATTTCGTTGCTCATCAGCAACTCGTTTACTTTACCACATTCATTTCTGAATGTCAAGCACTTTTTTGAAGTTTTTTAATTTCTTTTCAGAAGTTATTAACTTCAAAACGGAGAAGGAGGGATTTGAACCCTCGCGCCGGTTACCCGACCTATACCCTTAGCAGGGGCACCTCTTCGGCCTCTTGAGTACTTCTCCTGACTCCGAATTCATAATCTCTTATGCAATTTGAAGCGCATTTCTTTCCGAAACGCATGGTTAATTATACATAACATGTTTTACATTGTCAACACCTTTTTTATATTTATTTTAATATTTTTTTGTTTTGTTTTTACCCTTATATTGGAAACGCCAGAATTTTATGATAGACTAAAATTAATCAGATCAGATCCGGCTAGAACAAGGAGAAAGAAGGTGTGTTTATGGGCGAGATCATAGAAGAGTTTTTCACTGGATACTGCAGAAATTTTGACATGACACAAACCGTAATCTGCGAATTTGAACAATCTCCACAAGGACTTCAGCTTCTGGATTCAAGCTGTGAATACGGGAACTGCCGCTACAGTAAAGACTGTGTTGTCATGCAGCAGGCACTTGCACGAGAGATTGTATGAGTATGAAAAACAGCCGAAAGCAAAATACTTCCGACTGTTTTTTGTTATAAGATATTCAGTTAGTCCCATCCACCATATTCCTGAATGGTTTCCTCGACTCTTCTTCTGACTTCTGCTGCAATCTCTGTTGATTTCATATCTTTATATTCATCATAATACATCGGCTTGAGGAAATGTACCTGTACTGTCAGAGGTGCGATTGAGCCTGTGTCAAAAGCCTTATAGGTATCGATCAGTGCAACCGGCACGATCGGACATCTCGCTTTCATTGCTGCCTTAAAACTTCCACCCTTAAACTCCTGCGGATGGTTTCCGTTCTTACTTCTTGTTCCTTCTGCAAAGATAAGATAATTACGTCCGCTCTTAACTTCCCTGGTAACATTGATGATTACCTGCATGGACTGTCTCAGATCCTCTCTGTCCATGATAAAGGCTTTCATACATGTAAATACCTGTTTCAAAAACGGGACATTTCCAACTTCTTTCTTCGCCACAACAGAAAACGGAACCGGGCAGGCATCCAAGATCGCCAGAACATCATACAGTCCCTGATGGTTTGGATAAAACATAAATCCATTCTCCGAAGGAATATTTTCCGTCCCATAGGATTTAATGGTAATATTCCCACCTGTATTTGCCCTTCTGTCGATTTTTTTGAGCAATGCATATCTCTTTTCTTCGGGATAATCATCCACATGCCCTGCATACCAGTTCAGCATAAACCATCCATAAGGCACAAAGAAAAGATTTCGTAATACCATCATTATGATTCTCTTCATGCTGCTACCATCCTTCCAAGCTTCTGCTAACTTAATTTTGAAGCAATTTTTTCTTCATATCCCGGATTTTTCTTAATGAATTTATCATAAGCAACCGTGTATTCCTGATATGCATCTGATTTCATAAACAGAGCATATTTTTCTGCCGCCTGCTTATTCATATCATTCGTGATCTCTGATGGCGTAAGTACATAATATTTACCATCCTCTTTTTTCTGAGTCATATAAGTACTGATACATGGATAAGCCTGACCATTCTTAAGAACCAGATCATATGTGATATACATAAATGTATAATTTCCATCCTGAGATATCTTATCACATTTATTGATCTGGATTTTTTCCGGTGAATGCGCAGCAAAATATTTTACTGTTGCATCCATCTCTGCCTGAAGGTTATCATCCGCCTTCGTTACGCCATAGCATTTCCTGACTTTCTTCTCATTTCCACTCTCATAAGATTCAATCAGTGCCTTAACAACTCTTTCTGGTGTCTTATGACTGACTCCGCAACTCTTCACAGCAAAAATAATCACTATGAGCAGAACTGCAAGTATAACTCCTCCCGCAATATACTGTACGGGAATATCTTGTTTTCTGGATCTGCTCTTTTTTCGGTTTCTGACAGTTTTGGAACTGGCTGCTTTACTGCTTCCGTTGACCTTGACATTACGCATACCGGTCCTTGAACTTCCAGTTTTTTTCGTTTCCAGTGCAGATCTTCTGACATTGGATTTTGAACGTCCTGTTTTTTGGCGGCTCTTACTATTCTTACTGCTTTTGGTAGTTTTACTGCTGCCATTTAATGAGACATATTCCTTCTCCATGATGATCTAACGTCCCCTTTATTCTTCTGTCGGCTGTTTTTCCTTGTCTTCTTTGTCTTTTTCTTCTTCTTTTTCTCTGACCTTTGCAAAGCTTGCAACTGTCACTCCATCAGAAAGGTTAATCAGTTTTACTCCTGATGTAATTCTTCCAAGAATAGAAATATCAGAACACTGCAAACGGATAATAATTCCCTCTGTGGTGATCATCATGATCTCATTTTCTTCATTTACCGCTTTGGCTCCGATGACATTTCCTGTTTTTTCTGTGATCTTATAACATTTCACGCCTTTACCGCCTCGGTTCTGGCAGGTAAATTCACTGACAGAGGTTCTCTTTCCCATACCATTCTCAGAAACAACAAGGAGATAATATCCCTGTGTATTCAGCTGCATAGCAACAACTTCGTCTCCATCCAGCAGGTTAATGCCTCGTACACCCATGGAAACTCGTCCTGTGCTTCTTACATCTGTTTCCTTGAAACGAATGCACTGGCCATATTTCGTTATAAGAATAATATCTTTCTTATCATCTGTTGCTTTTACTTCGATCAGCTCATCATCATCTCTGAGAGAAATCGCTGCAAGCCCTACCTTGCGGACATTTGCATAATCACGAATCGGAGTTTTCTTAACAAGACCCTTACGTGTTGCCATCATCAGATAATGTCCTTCTTCAAACTTGCTGATCGGAATAACTGATGTGATCCGCTCTCCCGGCATCAGCTGCAGAAGATTGATAATTGCAGTTCCTCTTGCTGTTCTTCCTGCTTCCGGAATCTCATATGCCTTCAGACGGTATACTCGTCCTGTGTTGGTAAAGAACATCACATAATGATGCGTTGTTGTCATCATCAGTTCTTCAATATAATCATCATCCAGGGTCTGCATACCCTTTATGCCTCTGCCGCCTCGATTCTGACTACGGAAGTTATCTACTGTCATACGCTTGATATAGCCAAGCTTTGTCATTGTAATGACTGTATTTTCTCTCGGGATCATGTCCTCCATGGAAATGTCATATGCATCAAATCCAATAGATGTTCTTCTTTCATCTCCATATTTCTCTGCAATTGCAAGAATTTCTTCACGGATAACACGAAGAAGAGTATTTCTGTCAGCAAGAATTGCCTGTAATTTACGGATTTTTTCCATTAATTCTGCATATTCTGCTTCCAGCTTTTCTCTTTCCAGACCGGTCAGTGCACGCAGACGCATATCAACGATCGCCTGTGCCTGAACATCTGTCAGTTCAAAGCGATCCATTAATTCCTGCTTTGCGATCTGAACGTTTCTTGCTGCACGGATAATACGGATCACTTCATCGATATTATCAAGTGCCTTAAGAAGACCTTCCAGAATATGAGCACGCTCCTGTGCCTTATTCAGATCATATTTCGTTCTTCTTGTTACGACATCTTCCTGATGTGCAAGGTAATATTCAAGCATCTCCGGAAGAGTCAGAACTTTCGGCTGAAGACTTCCGTTTACAGAAACCAGACACAGCATGATCACACCAAAAGTATCCTGAAGCTGTGTATGCTTATACAGCTGGTTGAGAACAACATTTGCATTAGCATCTCTGCGCAGATCAATACAGATACGCATTCCCTCACGACTGGAGTGATCATTCAGATCTGTAATTCCGTCAATCTTTTTGTCCCGCACAAGCTCTGCGATCTTCTCGATCAGACGTGCTTTATTTACAAGATACGGAAGTTCTGTAACGATAATACGGGATTTACCATTTGGCAGTGTCTCGATATTTGTCACCGCACGGACACGGATCTTACCACGTCCTGTACGATATGCTTCCTCGATTCCTCTTGTTCCAAGAATGGTTGCTCCTGTTGGAAAATCCGGACCTTTGACGATATCAAGAAGTTCTTCGATCGTTGTCCCTCTGTCCTCTTCAATGATATTATCTATAATCTTAACAACTGCCTGGATTACTTCTCTTAAGTTGTGAGGCGGAATATTGGTTGCCATACCAACTGCAATACCGGAAGTACCATTTACAAGAAGATTCGGATAACGTGACGGAAGTACGACAGGCTCTCTCTCTGTCTCATCAAAGTTTGGCTGAAAATCAACTGTGTTTTTATTAATATCTGCAAGCATCTCCATGGAAATCTTGCTTAAGCGTGCCTCTGTATATCGCATGGCAGCTGCACCGTCACCATCCACAGACCCAAAGTTTCCGTGACCATCTACCAGAGGATATCTGGTTGACCAGTCCTGTGCCATATTTACAAGTGCTCCGTAAATAGAACTGTCTCCATGAGGATGATACTTACCCATAGTATCACCAACGATACGGGCACATTTACGATGTGGCTTGTCCGGACCGTTATTCAATTCGATCATGGAATACAGAACTCTTCTCTGAACCGGCTTCAGTCCATCTCTTACGTCCGGAAGAGCACGTGAGGCAATAACACTCATGGCATAATCTATATAAGATTTCTCCATCGTCTTCTGTAGATCCACCTCATGGATTTTGTCAAAAATATTGTCTTCCATTTTTTATTCTCCTAGATATCCAGATTTTCTACAAAGCGTGCATTTTCTTCGATAAATTCACGTCTTGGATCAACTTTATCACCCATAAGAGTGGTAAAAGTCAGATCGATCTCAGAGGCAGCAGATTCATCCATAGTGACCTTGAGAAGAATTCGTCTCTCCGGATCCATGGTTGTTTCCCAAAGCTGCTCTGCATCCATCTCACCAAGACCTTTGTAACGCTGGATCTTGTTATTGTTGTCACGTCCGATTTCCTCAAGGATGCTGTTCAGCTGTGCATCATCATAGGCATACCAGACTTTTTTATTCTTTTCTACCTTGTACAGTGGCGGCTGTGCCAGATATACATATCCCTGCTTGATAAGCTCTGGCATGAATCTGTAAAGAAATGTCAGCAGAAGTGTTGCAATATGTGCTCCGTCAACATCGGCATCTGTCATGATGATGATCTTGTGATAACGCAGTTTGCTGATATCAAAATCCTCATGGATACCGGTACCAAATGCTGTGATCATTGCCTTGATCTCTGCATTTCCATAAATTCTGTCCAGACGTGCCTTCTCTACATTAAGGATTTTTCCACGAAGCGGAAGGATTGCCTGTGTCGCACGGTTTCTTGCGGTCTTCGCAGAACCACCGGCTGAATCTCCCTCTACGATATAAATCTCACAATTCTTAGGATCTTTGTCCGAACAGTCTGCAAGCTTACCCGGAAGCGACATTCCGTCAAGTGCTGATTTTCTTCTGGTAAGGTCTCGTGCTTTACGTGCTGCCTCCCTTGCCCTCTGTGCCAGAACAGATTTCTCCACAGTAGCCTTTGCTACAGATGGATTCTGCTCAAGAAAGATCTCAAGCTGCTTACTTACGACAGAATCTACTGCTCCTCGTGCCTCACTGTTTCCAAGCTTCTGTTTTGTCTGACCCTCAAACTGAGGTTCTTCAATCTTAACACTTACGATCGCAGTCAGCCCTTCACGGATATCATCTCCACTTAAGTTCGGCTCACTGTCCTTAAGAAGTTTATTCTTTCTCGCATAATCATTAAAGGTCTTGGTAAGTGCATTACGGAAACCGACGATATGCGTACCGCCTTCCGGTGTATTGATATTATTTACAAATCCATAACTGTTCTCTGTATAGGAATCATTATGCTGCATTGCCACTTCTACGGCAACGCCATCTTTCTCTCCCTCACAGTAAATAACCTCTGGATACAGAGGCTCTTTACTCTTGTTCAGATATGTTACAAATTCTCTGATTCCACCTTCATAGTGAAAAACTTTCTCTTTTTTGGAATCTTCTCTCTCATCTTTAAGGACAATGCGAAGCCCTTTGGTCAGAAATGCCATCTCGCGAAGGCGCTGTTTCAGGATATCATAATCGTAAACAGTTTCCTCAAAGATTTCTTTATCCGGCAAAAAGGTAACCGTCGTTCCTGTTCTTTCCGGTTCGCATTCGCCTATATTTTTAAGAGGATACATTGTATGTCCTCTCTCATAGCGCTGTTTATATTCTCTGCCCTCACGATATATGGTGACCTCCAGCCACTCGGACAGAGCATTTACAACAGATGCGCCTACACCATGAAGTCCTCCTGATACCTTATATCCTCCACCGCCGAATTTTCCACCGGCATGAAGAATGGTAAATACAACCTCTACCGCCGGAATCCCTGCCTTGTGGTTGAGCCCTACCGGAATTCCTCGTCCGTTATCGACAACAGTAATGGAATTGTCCGGGTTGATGATTACCTGAATCTCTGTACAATATCCGGCCAACGCTTCATCCACCGCATTATCTACGATTTCGTATACAAGATGATGCAGACCCCGGCTGGATGTGCTTCCAATATACATACCCGGTCTTTTACGAACCGCTTCCAGCCCTTCCAAAATCTGAATCTGGTCCGCTCCGTACTCCGTATTTTCTCCGCCCATGTGCTGCCTCCTGTCATTCAATCAATTTATATTAAAACACCTGTCATGTCCTCTATTGGACATACGTATACTAATTTATTATAGCACAAAAACTACATTCTTTCCATTAAAACCGCAAAATCAATGTACAAAAAAAAGAACTGTATTTCTCATAAAATCAGAAACACAGTCCCTACTTTTACTGAACAAGATATTGATAAATTTCTCTTTTGGATACGCCTCTGTCCTTTGCAACCTTCTTCATCGCATCTTTTCTTGAGAATCCCTGTTTTTCGTAAATCTCCATATGTTCTTCGATAGAAATTTCCTCCCAGGAAGCCATCTCTTCTTCTTTCAGTTCCTGACGGCTTTTACCCTCTATCACAAGGACACATTCTCCCAGCGGCTTCTCATTCTCATAACGGATAATAAGTTCATCAATTGTTGTGTGAAAAGCCGTTTCATGCTTTTTGGTCAGTTCTCTGCAAAGTGTCATTCTGCGATTACCAAGTGTCTCTTTCAGATCCTTAAGTGTACGGACCAGTTTATGCGGTGCCTCATACATTATGATCGTTCTGGTCTCGTTCACCAGTTCATCCAGAATTTCCCTGCGTTCCTTTTTGTCCATCGGAAGAAATGCTTCAAAAGCAAATCTTCTGGTTGCAAGTCCGGACAATGTCAATGCTGTAATGCAGGCTGCCGGTCCCGGAAGAGAGGTCACCTCAATCCCTGCGTCATAACACATTGCCGCCAGTTCTTCTCCAGGATCTGAAATTCCCGGTGTTCCCGCATCTGTGATCAGAGCAATATTCATCCCACTCTGCATCTTTTCAATCAATGTATAGGCCTTGTCGATCTTATTATATTCATGATAACTGGTCATGGGCGTTTTTATCTCAAAATGATTGAGCAGCTTAATACTGTTCCGGGTATCCTCTGCTGCGATCAGATCTACTTCTTTGAGTGTACGCAGAACACGCAGAGTGATATCTTCCAGATTTCCAATCGGCGTTGCACAAAGATATAATTTTCCGCTCATAAATCAGCTCTCCTTCTTAAGTTCTTATCCATAGCATCATACCATCCCATATATTTCCAGGATAGACTTTGTGTACTCTCCCGGCTTCTCGTAAACGATCAGAGGACGTTCTACCGTAATTCTTGAATTTCCTCCCTTACAGGCTTCTATCAGCACCATATTCGGTTCTCTGTCTATGTATGGATATACCAGCTGCATGCGCTTCGGCTCCAGCTTATATTTCATCATCACCTGAAAAATCTCAGCAAGACGAAACGGACGATGCACCATGAAAAAATGTCCCCTGTCTTTGAGCACTCTGGAGGCCTGACTTACTACATCTTCCAGCGTACAAAGCACCTCATGCCTTGCGATCGCCTTTGCCATATACGGATTACGTAATCCATGCTCTCCTATCATATATGGAGGATTGCTTGTCACTACATCAAAAGAAGCTGCTCCAAAAATTTCAGCAGCCTCTTTGATGTCTCCGCATACAATATCAATTGCAGATTCCAGTCCATTATACGCAACACTGCGTGACGCCATATCTGCACATTCTTTTTGTATCTCAAGTCCTGTAAAATGTGTTCCCTTCTCCCTGCTCTTAAGCAGGATCGGAATAATTCCTGTACCGGTTCCCATATCCAGAACTCTTGCATTATTTCTGATCTTTGCAAAACCGGACAAAAGAACTGCATCCATTCCAAAACAGAATTTCTCAGGATTCTGAATTACATAAAATCCATTCTGCAGGTCATCGACCCGCTCTCCCAAATGTACCAGATCAGTCTGCGGATTTCTTTCCATGAGATTTTATATCTCCTTCTTTATCCTCAAGTTTTTCCAGTTCCTTCATTTCCTTGTCAGATATCTTAATCTTTTTTCTGCGCGCCCGAAACTTCAGTTCATCTACCGGAAATTCCTGAATTTCTTTTTCGTCGTTTACTTCAACAACAACCTTGACTCTCTGACGAAGTACATTCACACTCTGAACCGTTCCCTGAATGCCATCCGGAAGTGTAACAGTATCTCCGATTCCCGGAAGCTTCTTATTCAGTTCCTCATATGTCTCCTGCTCATTCTTGAGACAGCACATCAATCTTCCACATACACCGGAGATCTTGGTCTGGTTCAGCGAAAGATTCTGCTCCTTCGCCATCTTGATGGATACCGGTGCAAACTCTGAGAGATAAGTATGGCAGCAGAGACATCTGCCGCAGATTCCAATTCCTCCCAGAATCTTGGTCTCATCCCGGACTCCGATCTGCCGCAATTCAATTCTTGTCTTGAAGATCGCAGCTAGATCTTTGACTAACTGACGGAAATCGATTCTTCCGTCTGCTGTAAAATAAAACAACACTTTGTTGTTATCAAATGTATATTCTGCATCGATCAGCTTCATCTCCAGGCCATGCTCACGGATCTTCTTCTGGCAGATCTTAAAAGCGTCTTTTTCTTTAAGACGATTCTGTTTCTCTCTGTCTTCATCTGCCTGAGTTGCCACTCTTAATACTTCTTTGAGCGGATGAACCACCTCGTCCTCTCCGACTTCCTTCGGTCCAAGTACAACTCTTCCAAACTCTACTCCGCGGGCAGTTTCTACGATCACATGATCGCCCACCTGCATCTTATAATTCTTCGGGTCAAAATAATATATTTTACCGACATTTCTGAATCTGATTCCAACTATCTTTGTCATTCTAACTCTCCCTGATCGTCAGGAACAGAAGTTCAAGAGCAAGCTCGAAATTTACATTTGCACGCAGACGTACCTTTGTTTTTTCCAGTGCCTCCAGTATCTTTTCGAGATTTTCATATGAACGCTGGCTCGCCTGTTCCTTTATATAATTAATTTCCTGCTTGAACACCAGATTGTCTATCTCTCTGGTAGCCTTGAACATCAGAACATCACGGAACCAGAACTGGAAAATATCCAGATAATCACTTATATGCTGCTTCTTATCTGAAAGCGCACGAAGCACATCTGTAAGCTCATACGTCTGCATAGTGTTTACATACTTCAGTATCTTCAGTGCATTCTCCGTCATCTTACTGAATTCTTCGGATGTTGCCGCTTCCTGAGCCTTTCCAATGCTTCCCTGTGCAAAAGATGCATCGATCTCTGCCTGATAATCCGGCACATGAAGACGCTCCATAAGATATTTCTTAACCAGATTGTCATCTACTACCTTCAGATCAAGTCTTACACATCGTGACTGAATCGTAGGAAGCAGAGCATCCACATTGCTGGTCAACAGCATGATCACAGCGTATTCCGGCGGTTCCTCAATTGTTTTAAGAAGAGCATTCTGCGCCTGCACTGTCATCATCTCCGCATCCGGAATGATATATATCTTGTGCTGGCTACAGTATGGCTTGATCGCTACATCATGGATCACCTGATCACGCACCTCATCGATGGTAATAGTTCCCGGTTTCTCATGATTCACCATAATAATATCCGGATGGTTCTTACCCATGGCTTTCTTGCAGGAATCACACTTCTGACATGGCTCCGTTCCCCCAGCCTCGCACTGAAGAGTCATTGCATAAGTCGTTGCAAGAAGCTTCTTTCCCGATCCTGGTCTTCCGGTAAAGATATAGGAATGAGATATCTTTCCTGTCGTCATAGCATTCTTCAGATGCCTGATGATTTCTTCATGTCCGATAATATTGTTGAAACTAACCATTCAGAATCACCTCTCTCGTTTATAGTTTCTATATACGAATCTTTGTTCGCTATTTCTACATTATAGCATACTTTATTGCCCATTCAAAACTATTTTTGTCTGCGAAAAGGAATTTATATAATTTATAATATTTTTGACACATAATTCTAAATTATCATTGGTAAATCTTAATTTAATTCCTGTTTTCTGGATATTTTCCTCTGAAAAATCTTTCTGATCTGCCAGAAAGCGCCTGCACAGTTCTTCGTACTTTGGATTGTCCTGTTCTCTTTCTCTTAGCAGTGCTCTCTGTAATCTCTCCCCATCCTCTACCTGAATATAGATTGGTATTACATACTCTGCTCCATAATATGCTTTTAGTTTCTCATAAGATTCCAGTGTACCGATTCCCAGATAATTTCCCTCCGAAAGATCTACCTGTCCGTCATCCGCAGTAAAATATGTCCAAATACCATGAACTGTATGATAAGCTCTGGCTTCGATCAGCTTTCCGGCTGCCTCAAACGCCTGAAGCCTGCTGTCATCTGTAAAATAATACTGTACACCTTCCGCCTCACCTGCACGGATAGGTCTTGTCGTATACAATATAAGCTTCTTAAGATTCAGTTCTTTATTTTCCACCAGCAGTGAATATATCCTGTCCTTACCGCTGGCACTTTTTCCCATAATATAAAAAATTTTTCCCATGAAATCAGCCTAGCTGCTCCTTCGTAATATTCTGGGATATTACACGGATGGTATCATTGGTATAATCCTCCAGTCCCTGCAGATATAATCCCTCTTCCATGTATATTCTCATATTACGGATAAATTGTCCAGTAATCTGTTCTCCCGGAACGATCAATGGGATTCCCGGCGGATACAGATATCCAAATTCCGCAGATATCCTGCCAACGCTTTCTTCCAGTCTGCAAACCTCACTCTCCGCTTCCATCGCCTCAGTGACAGACATAAGCTGATTCATAGATGTATATGCAACTCTTTCAGCAATCTGTCCTTCTGTTTTTCTCTTTTTCTGTGATTCTTCCTGATCAATTTCTTCTATTGCCCGGCACAGTCTCTCAAACCCTTCCTCGCTGTCACCAACTGCTGCCAGTGCAAGTACATAATGCTCCGTTTGCATCTCTACCTGAATGTGATATTTCTCAAGAAGAAGCTGTGCCAGTTCTGTTCCTGTCATCGAAGTATATCGTGTAGAAAAGATCAACTTGGACCGGTCATAATCAAATACTCCTGCTGAACCGATTTCCGGAGAAACCAGACGGATATACTTACATTCTGAGAGTCTTCGTCTTGCCTTCTCAAGAATTTTGGTAAATTCCCTGAACATTTCTTTCCCATCCGTAACCATCTTATCCATACAGGCATCTATACTTGCCATCAGGATATAGGACGGACTGCTACTCTGATAAATCCCCATAAATCTTCGAATCAGTCTGCTGTCCACACGCTCACTGCAGTTATGAAGAACTGCTGTCTGTGTCATTGCCGGAAGTGTCTTATGAAAACTCTGGATAACCAGATCTGCTCCCAGATCTGCCGCTGATACCGGGAAATAATTTGAAAAATGGAAATGTGCTCCATGTGCCTCATCCACGATCAGTGGAATTTCATGTCTGTGCACGATTTCTGCGATCTTCCCAATATCAGATACTACGCCGTCATAAGTGGGGGAAGTGATCAGCACTGCTTTGATCTCCGGATTCGCGGCCAGTGCTCTTTCCACCTTATCCGGTGAAATTCCGCCGTTTATCCACCACTTTTTGTCCATCTGCGGATAAACATAAGTTGGTGTCAGATTTCTAAGATACAGAGCATGATAAACAGCTTTATGACAGTTTCTTGCAACAAGTATCTGTCCGTTTCCTGGCACTGCTGCTGAAACGGCTGCAAGGAGTGCTGCTGTACTTCCATTGATGCTGTAATAACATTCTCTTGTGCCATATACCTCTGCCGCTGCTTCCTGAGATTCTTTCAGAATTCCCTCCGGATGGTGCAGATTATCAAATCCTTCTATTTCCGTGATATCCCGGTCAAATGGCAGTTTCGTATCGACGGTTCCTGGATTTCTTTTGTGACCCGGCATATGAAACGGATAATAATCTTCCCTGCTGTAATTTTCTAATGCTCTATATAATCTTTCCATAAATTTTATACCTTAAACCTGTAGCCTACACCCCAGATGGTTTCGATATACTGAGGTTTTGCTGTATTAAATTCAATCTTTTCACGGATTTTTTTAATGTGAACAGTGACCGTTGCAATGTCTCCCACAGATTCCATATCCCAGATCTGGCGAAACAGTTCTGCCTTGGTAAATACACGATTTGGATTCTCTGCAAGAAAGGTAAGAAGATCAAATTCCTTGGTTGTAAATGTTTTCTCTTCACCATTTATCCATACTCTTCGGGCAGTCTTGTCAATCTTGATTCCACGAATCTCTATAATATCATTCTTTGCCACATTGGAGCCTACAAGTCTGTTATATCTTTCCATATGGGCCTTTACTCTTGCAACCAGCTCACTTGGGCTGAATGGTTTCGTCATATAGTCATCTGCCCCAAGTCCCAGCCCCCGGATTTTATCAATATCATCTTTCTTTGCTGAAACCATAATGATCGGAATATTCTTTTCCTGACGTACCTGACGGCAGATATCAAATCCGTCAACTTCCGGAAGCATAAGATCAAGAATGATCAGATCATACTCTTCCTTCAGAGCCTTTTCAAGGCCCATATCACCTCTTGTCGCAATCTCGACCTCAAATCCAGATAATTCCAGATAATCTTTCTCCAGATCTGCGATTGCTTCTTCATCCTCAATAATCAGTATCTTACTCATTTACAGGTACCTCCTGGTATTTTCTCAAAACAAAGTACATAATCGTGCCAATATCCTCCCGGCTGGTGGCCCATACCTTACCGCCATGATCCTCCAGTATCTTTCGCACGATTGAAAGGCCGATTCCACTTCCTCCTTTTGCAGAATTACGCGAAACATCTGTCCGGTAAAAACGATCGAAAATATACGGAAGATCTTTGGCTGCAATCCCCTTTCCGTTATCTTCAATCTCGACCTGCACAAAATCTCCGACATCTTTTACCCGGATCTGTATGATGCCCTTCATTCCTTTTGCCTTATCCATATATTTAATGGCATTACTGATAATATTATGGATCACTCTTCGAATCTGTTCTCCATCGGCAATGACCTGTACATCACTGTCTACATAATTGGCATAACAGAGCTGAATTCCTCTTGTCTCCAGTTCCAGACCAACTTCCTCTGCACAGTCCGAAAAATAATCTTCTACATTCAGTTTACTGAAAGTATATGGAATACGGTTTGTATCGATCTTGGAATAAAAAGTAAGCTCGTTGATCAGATGATCCATCTCAACCGTTTTATTATAGATTGTACGGACATAACGGTCCATCTTTTCCGGTGTGTCTGCCACACCGTCCATAATACCCTCAACATATCCCTTTACAGCTGTGATCGGTGTTTTGAGATCATGTGAGATATTGCTGATCAGTTCCTTATTTTCTTTATCCAGAACAATTTTTTCTTCTGCCGATTCCTTGAGCCTTCTTCTCATTTCTTCGAAGTCCCTGCAAAGTTCCGAAAACTCATCTGTTCCCTCCACAGAAAGAACAAAATCAAGATTGCCATCCTTGATATTCTGCGTGGCTTTCCGCAGTTTTACCAGTGGAGTGGCTACACTTCTGTATATCCAGAGTCCTACAGACACACTGGTAAATATCAGAATGATCAGTGCCGTAAAAAACAGATCCTTCGTCATGATCCGAACTCCCAGATCACTGCCATCTGTTTCTCCGATCGTAATGTCATATCCTGCTTCCTGAATCGTATCATTCCTGGCAGAATTCCTGTGCTGAGCTTCGCTGAATCCATATAAGGCAGCGGCTAACAGCAGCATCGGAACAAGTATGATCATCAGAAATCCAAGTATGATCCTCTGTTTTAATTTCATAACGCATCCTCGCCTCTTACATTAGTAAAGTATAGAAAAAACGAACGCATATATGTCGAATCTGTATTCGCTATATATGCGTTCATTATATCATATCAAGATATTCCTATCTCTAAATTTTCTATAAAAACAGTGAAAAAAACATGTCTTACAGATATTTCTTCAGATCATCAACCTTATCCAGTTTTTCCCATGGAAGATCTACATCTGTACGTCCAAAATGTCCGTAGGCAGCAGTCTGTTTGTAGATTGGTCTTCTTAAGTCAAGCATACGGATGATTCCTGCCGGACGAAGATCAAAATTCTCACGAATGATCTCAACAAGCTTGCCATCAGAAAGTTTTCCTGTTCCAAATGTATTAACATTAACAGAAGTTGGTTTTGCAACACCAATTGCATAAGAGAGCTGAATTTCACATTTGTCAGCCAGTCCTGCTGCAACAATATTCTTTGCCACATAACGTGCTGCGTATGCTGCTGAACGGTCAACCTTTGTGCAGTCCTTACCAGAGAAAGCACCGCCGCCGTGACGGCCTGCTCCACCATAAGTATCAACAATGATCTTACGGCCTGTAAGTCCACTGTCGCCGTGAGGTCCGCCGATTACAAAACGTCCTGTAGGATTAATGAAATATTTCGTATCCTCATCGACCATATCCGCCGGAATAATCTCATCAAAGACATATTTCCTGATATCTTCGTGGATCTGTTCCTGGGTAACTTCCGGATCGTGCTGTGTTGAGCATACAACTGCATCGATACGGATCGGTTTTCCATCTTCGCTGTATTCAACAGTTACCTGGGTTTTTCCGTCTGGTCTTAAGTATGACAGGGTTCCGTCTTTACGAACCTTTGTCAGCTGACGTGCAAGCTTATGTGCCATGTTGATCGCATATGGCATATATTCTTCTGTCTCATTGGAAGCATATCCAAACATCATACCCTGGTCTCCGGCTCCGATCGCATCGATCTCGTCTTCGCCCATCTTTGCCTCCAGAGCCTTATCAACACCAAGTGCGATATCTACGGACTGCTCATCAATTGCAGTGATAACTGCACAGGTCTCAGCATCAAATCCGTATTTTCCACGGGTATAGCCAATTTCTCTTACGGTATCTCTTACGATCTTCTGGATGTCAACATAAGCACTTGTGGTGATCTCACCCATAACAAGTACAAGACCTGTTGTTGTAGCTGTTTCACATGCTACACGACCCATTGGATCTTCTTTCATGATTGCATCAAGAATGGCATCGGAAATGGCATCGCACATTTTATCCGGATGGCCTTCAGTTACTGATTCAGATGTAAATAAAATTTTCTCCATGATTTGTTCCTTTCTTACAACTCATTTACCAGTGTCTTCTGTATAACAAAATAAGACAGCCCCAACAATAGGACTGTCTTGAATTTCATCTCAATCCTCTTATTGTTCGATCACTCGCTCAGGTTGGCACCTTCCTCTTATGGGAGGGGTTGCCGTGGCTTCACAGATCCTTTGTATCTCCACCACTCTGAATAAAAGGCCGCTTTATAAAGTTATCATCGTACATACAATAAACTTATTTTATATACTTGTCAAGTGTTCAGATCGACAATTTTTATCAACCTACACGAAGACGGAATTTCTGGATTTCCTTCTCGCTGGAAACTCTTTCGATCTCAGCTCCAAGACTTCTCAGTTTCTCCTCAAAGTTCTCATAACCTCTCTGGATATAAACGATATCATCCACAACCGTGATTCCATCTGCTGCCAGACCTGCAATGACCAGTGCAGCACCTGCACGAAGATCCGGTGCACTGACTCTTGCTCCTGTCAGTTTACGAACACCATCAATAATTGCTGAATTTCCCTCGACTTTAATATTTGCTCCCATTCTGGAAAGCTCGTCCGCATATTTGAAACGATTTTCAAAAATACTCTCTGTCACGATACTTGTTCCCTCTGCAAGAGCAAGTGTAACAGCGATCTGCGGCTGCATATCTGTCGGATATCCCGGATACGGAAGGGTTTTGACATGAGTGCGGTGAAGTCTCTTTCCGGCACGTACACGTACCGCATCATCAAATTCTTCAACCTCACATCCGATCTCTTCAAGCTTTGCAGTTGTTGCTTCAAGATGCTTCGGGATAACATTCTTTACTGTAACATCTCCACCGGTTGCAGCAGCAGCAAACATAAACGTTCCCGCTTCAATCTGATCCGGAATGATAGAGTATTCTGTACGATGAAGTTTCTCAACTCCTTTGATACGGATAACATCTGTTCCTGCACCCTTGATGTTTGCTCCCATACTGTTCAGAAAGTTGGCCACGTCTACGACATGTGGCTCTCTCGCCGCATTCTCGATCGTAGTACGTCCGGATGCCAGAGAAGCAGCCATCATAATATTGATCGTTGCACCAACAGATACAACATCCAGGAAAATATGGCTTCCGTGAAGGTTCTCTGTCTTTGCTACAATTGCACCATGAAGGATGTTTACCTCTGCTCCTAATGCACGAAATCCCTTTAAGTGCTGGTCAATTGGTCTGCTGCCGATGTTGCATCCGCCAGGAAGCGGAACCTCTGCATGTTTATACTTGCCAAGTAATGCGCCGAGAAGATAATAAGACGCACGGATTTTCTTAATATATTCATAATCTACACTGATATCATCAATTGTAGATCCGTTAATCTTAACTGTGGATCTGTCAATTCGCTCAACCTGAGCTCCTATCCCGGCAATTGCTTCCAGCAAAACATTAATGTCTCTTACGTCAGGCAGATTTTCGATAAGAATAGTTTCATCCGTCATAATTGCAGCAGAAAGAATAGCCAGCGCTGCGTTCTTTGCGCCACCGATCTCAACCTCTCCTACTAACGGATTGCCACCTTTGATTACATACTGTTCCATAAAGCACCTCTATAATTATTTTCACTCCGAAAGTCGAAGCGAATGCCAGATATAAATCTCATTCTCAAAATCTGTATTATAGCACAGATTTAGCATTTGTAAATAAAAATTTACTCTGTTCCCCTTCGCTCCATTGTTAGTCTGACTGTTCACTTTACTCCTGACAGTACCTGTGAACAGTTACCTGTTAGTTACTTTGAATTGAATTCTCTTTTAGTATTTCCAAAAGGTCATGAAGACTTTCTTCCAAATCTTTCCCCTCTTCCTCCAGTACAACATCTGCATATTTCTCATAAAGCGGAGTACGTTCTTCGTACAGATCCTTAAGAGTCTGTCCTTCTTTAAGCAGAACGCCTCTGCACTGCAGATTGCCAAGACGCTTTGAAAGGGAATCCAAAGACAATTTCAAATATACAACTGTTCCAACAGACTTCAGATGATTCATAGCCTCTTCACAGTACACGACACTTCCACCGGTCGCAATCACTGTATGATTTACATCGATTGAAGCATTAACCCTGTTTTCAATTTCCTTGAATCCTGTATAACCTTCTTCTTCAATGATCTCACGCAGGCGTCTTCTTTCCTGTTTCTGGATCAGAAGGTCCGAATCAAGAAACTGATAGCCCAATACCTTTGCCAGGACAACGCCTATCGTGCTCTTACCAACTCCAGGCATTCCTATCAATGTTATGTTATTCATAAAATGTCCGTTCTCCTGTTCCATTTCTTACAAATTGCTTAACGCCCATTTTATCATAAATGCCCTGTTTCTGCAATCCCTCTTTGATAACCCTCATTTTTTCGCACTTTTTCTCCGCTTTTTGACACTGTAACCAAAAGTGCCCAGTTTCTTTCCTGTGCCAAGATATTCTCCGTGGGAATATACCAGTGGACGTGCACGGTTGAGATCAAAGCGATTATTCTCATCCATATATTCTTCATCCGCATGTACCGCAAGTACTTCCGCGAGAAACATATCATGAGATCCCAGTTTCTTAACTTCTGTGACGCGGCACTCTATAGATACCGGTGATTCCCTGATCATAGGTGCCTTTACAAATTCAGCCTTTTCTCTTGTGAGTCCTGTTTCTTTAAATTTATCGACATCTCTGCCGGAACGCACACCACAGTAATCAGTAGCCCTAGTAAGTTTTTCTGTCGTCAGATTAATAACAAACTCTCCCGTTTCCATCAACATATGATGTGAAAAGCGGCTTGGCCGGACAGATATATAAACCATCGGGGGATTTGTACAGATCGTACCGGTCCAGGCTACTGTTATAATATCATCTTGTCCTGCTCCATCTGTAACGCTCACCATTACTGCCGGAATCGGATACAGCATATTTCCTGCCTTCCAGGTCTGTTTTGCCATTATTCCAAAATTCTCCTGTCTGTTCTTTTTGTTCATGCATATTCGCCTGACATCTGTGCAGCTTCCATAAGCGGAGGAATCAGCTGTTTCTTACGGGAAACTACGCCTTCAAGATAAAATGCATCATCCTGCGGTTCCATCTTGAATGCATTTTCCGCCATTTCCCGACTTCCCTCTCCATAGAACAGAAGCTCTGTTGACTGAGTGATGATATCCGTAAGCATAAAGTAAACTCTTGTGACTCCGTGACGTCCACACTCACTTACCATGAACGGAAGCAGTCTTGCCTTAATTTCCTTAAGCTCCTCTGAATCCATAGAACTGATCTGACCAACACCAAAACAGATGTCTCCCTCTGCAATAAACTTCTTGTAATCCTGATAAAAAATCTCTTCCGGAGATTTATCCTTCAGATTGCTTCCTGCCCGGAACATCTCTTTTGCAAACTGTTCAATAGAAATATCTGCGATCAGCGCCAGTGCTCCTGCTGCCATCTTATCCTGCAGTGTACAAGTCGGAGAACGGAACATCAGCGTATCTGAAATAATTGCAGCACACAGAAGTCCTGCAATCTTAGGCGGGATTTCAAGCTTCTGTTCGCCATAAATCTGATACATGATCGTCCCGGTACATCCTACCGGCTGGTTACGGAAACTGATCGGCTGAACCGTCTGCAGCGTTCCGAGTTTATGGTGATCGATGATCTCAAGGATATCTGCTTTTTCAATATTATCAACTGCCTGGTCCACTTCATTGTGGTCTACAAGCACTACCTGTTTCTTGTGCATACCCAGGAAATTACGTCTGGATATCGTACCGATACATTTTCCTTTCTTGTTGATGACCGGAAAGGCCCGATGACGATGCTTGATCATAACATCCTGTATGTCATCTGTAAAATCTTCGGTATTAAAAGTTACCAGATTATCTGTTTTCATGATATATCTGACAGGAATACTCTGGTTGATCAGTCTTGCAATTGTAAAGGTATCATATGGTGAGGCGATGATGATAATATCCTTTTCATGAGCCAGTTTCACAACATTTTCTGTAACCTGGATTCCAAGTCCCACAATAATACAGCTCACATTCTGGGCAATTGCCTGAAGATGATCTTCTTCACGGTCTCCCATGATGATCATGTCATCTTCCTCAATGTACTCTTTCATTTTATCCGGGTTCGCGGTTCCCACCATAACTCGTCCCTTGATAAAATATCCATGAGGATTTCCTTCAATGATCTCTCCATGGATAGTTTCTGCAATCTTCTGATACTGTGTTCTCGCTCTGGATAAAAGATAACTGTCCGTAGTATCCATATAAGTCTTTGCAATATCACCGATCGTGATCAGACCCTCAAGAGCACCTTCCTTATCTCTGATCGGAAGTGAAACAATGCTGTTTTCCTGCATGATATCCCATGCAGCCTTCAATGACATACTTTTGTCTGCATCCGGACTCATACGGATATCCATATCCTTTACCTGTGTTCCGATATTGCTTAAATATCCCGGTGGCTGCACACCAAAGCGACTCAGTACATATTCCGTCTCCTCATTGATCTGACCTGCACGCTTCGGAACAAATCTCTGCTTCTGACTTGTCCTGTTTTTAATATCGCAGTATGCAATTGCTGAACATATAGAATCCGTATCTGGATTTTTATGTCCTATAACAAAAATTTTCTCCTGATTTCTCATTGATCGCTATCCTTTCAATCCAGTTTAATATTTGCAAAAAGAGAGCCCAGTGAAGTGGTTGCCTGTTCTCCTGCATCCGGAACTTCATAAACTTCTTCTTCGATTTCTTTTGCCATCATATCAGATGCCTCTTTGATACTGAGACTGAGTTTTCCATCCTTGATCGCTGTGACTTTCACCTTCACCTTATCTCCCACTGAAAGAACTTCAGATGGCTTCTTGATCCTCTTCTCACAGATCTGAGAGATATGAACCAGACCGGAAAGACCGTTTCCAAGATTTACAAATGCCCCATATGTCTGCAGACTCTCAACAGTTCCCTCTGTGATCAGGCCGATTTCAAGATTTGATACTTTATTTCTGCGTTCTTCTTCTGCCTTTTCACGAAGGATCTCTTTGGCAGAAAGAATAAGTTTCTTACTTTCTTTGTCTACATCTATTACCTGTACCTGAATTGGCTTATTCAGATATTCTTCTGTATCTTCAACATATTCAAGAGAAAGCTTGGATGCCGGGATAAATCCTCTGACATCCTCCACATATGCGATCACACCTGCCTTGGTGATCCCCTTAACTACAACATCCAGAACTGCTCCTGTTTCTTTCAGTTCTTTCAGTTTATCCCATGCAAGAACATCCACTGCCTCTACTCTTGAAAGCAGAATATTTCCGTTTCCATCATCTTTTCGGATTACTGTGGCAGAAATCTCATCACCTTCCTGTACGTTTTCCTTAAGACTAAATCCTGGTTCTCTGCTGAAATACTCTGCCGGAATCACACCTTCTGCATAGTATTTCAGATCAAGAATTACCTCTTTTTCATCTACGCTGATCACACTTCCGGTAAGAATATCTCCTTCCTCTATTGTCTTCATAGAAGCTTCCAGTTCTTTTTCATAATCTTTCATTGACTCAGTCATGATCTGTATTATCTCCTCTCATAAATTGCAGCTGTTCACCTTTCCTGCAAACAATTACAATCATTTTCCTGATATATCAAATATTTTAGATAAATTGTAACTATAAATCTCCTGAAAAGTTATATCAAACTTAGTATAACATATTTTTTATAGTGGAAAAAGCCACTTCCTCACAGAGTTTTTTGGGGGAAGTCTTATTATCTGGTAGTTTTAGACAAAATAAAAAGGCCTTCCGACAAAAGCCCTTATAAACGAGGAGTGCCCCGGTAGTGGTTTACCGGGGCGATTATTATGAAAAAATTTATGTGTAATGAAGAACATTACAACGTCTGTTAGTGAAGTTCTCTTCGAACTGTGTTTATAATAACAATTAATTATGAACTTTATATGAACAAATAGTAAAGTTTCCGTGTATTTGCACAATTTATTTTGTGTTTATTCGTTTTTTTTATTCAATTATACTATACTATTTTATTTTCTTTATATTTTTTCATGTTTGTTTTTCACAAACGCACTCCTGTCTGTCACACAAGGTCAGTTTAAAATACTTCTGGCCAAATCCACTAATTTACCGAGAATTCCCTTAACATCCTCTTTTGTAATTCCAAGCTCCTCCAGCTTATTATATACCTTATTCACCTGGCTTCTTAACTGCTCCTCGTCCAGATCTGTATTTTTGAATTTATTATATAACTGGATCAAAGTTGTTTTATCAGAGTCCGTCAGAGTAACGCCCACACTCTCCGCAGCTACATCAAGTGCAGATCCGATCTCCTCGTCTGTCACATCTACTTGTCCCAGAATCTCTTTTGTCTGCATGATCAGGTCAACCACTTTGTCTGGATTGGAGAGCAGATCATCTACTCCATTATCCTTAAGAATCTCTACTGCCTGATCAACCATCTCTGAACTGCTGTCCTGTGCATATACCATTACCGGTGTTGTACATGCCAGAGTTGCTGCCAGTACCAGTGCGCTGAATTTTTTGTTTATTTTCATTGTAATTACCTCCTGAAGCTATTATTTCCATGTAATCGCCCAAACATTTTCCATTCAGGCGAGCCTATTATAGCATACTTTTCAGGCTGTGTTGTAAACTTTTTTATCCTTGTTCTATTCATAAAACTTTTGACCTTTGTTCACTGTTTTTTCATAACTTCAACACGATTCCATCATATTTTCTGGATATACTAATGCCATAAAAATAATACAGCCAACATTATTTTTATAATTTTCTTTTTCATATGTTGATAACCTGAAATGGCTATCAACTCTCCTTCCTTTTAAATTTAATAAATAGTAAAAAGCATCCGACCAGCCACCGGATGCTTTTTATTGTTTATTTATTTAATTTTACAAAGCAGTCTGACAATCTGGCAAACTGTTCCAATGTCAGTGCTTCTCCTCTGATATTCAACGGAAGTCCACATTCTGTAATTGCAGCCTCTACCTCTTCCCTGGAATACGGCAGTTCCTGTGAATTCTTAAGACTGTTTGATAATGTCTTTCTTCTCTGATTAAAGGATGCTCGGATCAGACGGAACATCAGCTTTTCATCCAGCGTCGTTACCGGCGGATTCTGATGTCTTGTCAGACAGATCACTGCACTTCCCACCTTTGGTCTTGGCATAAAACAATTCGGCGGTACATTTGCAACAATCTTTGGCTCCGCATAATACTGAACTGCCAGAGAAAGTGCTCCGTATTCCTTAGAGCCCGGGCCCGTCTGCATTCTGTCTGCAACTTCTTTCTGTACCATTACAGTAATAGAACTTACCGGAACATGGCTCTCAAATAATCCCATGATAATCGGTGTTGTAATATAATACGGCAGATTGGCAACGACCTTGATCGGACGTCCCTGATTCTTCTCCTCTGCAATTTTGCAGATATCAGTCTTAAGGATATCCCCGTGAAGAACGGTTACATTATCCCACTCCTTCAGCGTATCCTTCAGAATTGGAATCAGCGCATCATCAATCTCAACTGCTGTGACTTCTCTCGCTGCCTCTGCAAGATACTGGGTCATGGTTCCGATTCCCGGACCAATTTCCAATACAAAATCATCTTTTGTAATTTCAGAAGCAGAAATAATACGATCCAGAACGTGTGTATCGATCAGAAAATTCTGACCAAACCTTTTCTGGAATACAAAACCGTACTTTTGAAGGACTTCAATGGTATATTTAGGATTTCCAAGATAAGGTGTGGTCATATTTTCTCCTCTCACTAATTAAAATCTTTCTCGTAAAGTACCAGATATCCATCCTGATTTACTTTTTTCTTGGAGATCAGTTTACGAAGACCGCCTCTGGACTTGGAAATTGCTCCATCAATGATGTCCTTAACTGCACCGATATTCATCGGCTGGTCTTCTTTCTGATTTGTGCTTATCAGATTGTACAGAGATAACATTGCCATCTGATCGATCGTATAGCCGTTTTCTCTTGTATAAATCTTTGCAAAATTAACAAGCTCATCATTCGTAAATACCGGAATATTAATCATAGATGTAAATTTAGAGGTAAATTTCGGGAATCTTGCGATCAGTTTACGCATTCCGATCTTCTCATCCTCAATGATCACGATCAGTCCATCTGTTCTGAATTCCATAGCTTTATTCAGCTGGTTCACCGTTTCTTTCGTCAGCTGATTTGCATTCTCGATAACCAGGAATCCACCTGACATCTTGCGGACAATGTCTGCGATATTTTTTCCGTTGATCTGATCAGCAAACACATATGCGACCTTTGAAGCCTCCAGATTCAGCTGTTTACAGATTGCAGGAATCAGACCTGAGATCAGTCTTGTTTTTCCAGTTTCACGTCCACCCATAACAATGATGTTTCCGGTTCTGGAAGTCTTATCAGAAGCACAGATCTGTGCATCATAAAGTGCATCTACGATCTGTTCTCTCAGTCCGGGTACCTTCGCAAAATAAGTAAAAAGCTTCTCTTCTTCTGAAGTCATCTTTTTCTCTCTCGGAATGATATCTCTTTCTTTGCGTTTCGGTTCCACTGTATAGAGCAGCTGCTCCATATCCTCCTCTTCCAGCTCAGCTTTCTCCGCTTTTCTTGCTTTCCTGGATTCAGATTTCTTTCCAGAGCTTCTGGAAGGTTTTATGGTTTCTTCATACTGATCCGTAAAGAAATCTTCATCCTCCAGTTCTGTGATATCTTCATCTTCATAACCGTCTTCTTCCGGTTTTTCTTTCTTAACCGGCCCATTCAGAAATTCTTCCTCTGCGCTGCGAAGATCTTCTTCTGTCATATAATCCTCAGACTCTTCTTCAGTTACTTCCTGTACCGGAGTTTTTTCCTCGACGATCGGCTCTTTTGGAATTTCAATTCCCTGTGCAGTGGCCGCTTCAAGAATCATATCTTCCAGATTAAATTCAAAATCCTGTGTATCATCGTCCTCTGCTCCAGGCAGACAGATATTCGGAGCCTTCGGAATTTCCGTATGTAATGGATTCTCCATTCCAACGTTCTTCATTGCCTCCGGAATCTCAAGTTCAGGAAGCTTGGTTTCTTTTTCCTGTACAGTTTCTTCGATTTCTTCCGGCTCTGAGACCTCCTCAACGGCCGGAATTTCTTCAGCCTCGACTGTCTCTTCCTCGACTGCCGGAACGTCCTCTTCTTCCTCAACGTTTTCGATCACTACATCCGGAAGCTCGTCTTCTGCTGCTTCTTCAGGATTTCCCTGCTCTTCTTTTTGAATCTCCTGTTCTGTAACATTTTCAATTTTCTCTTCGATGGTACTGAAAACAGAAGTTCCCGAAGTTTTTGGAGGCGGAATGATTGCATCTTCCGGTTCAAGCTCCGGCACATTTGTCGGCTCCGCTTCTGAAGAAATATCCTTTATCATCTCTTCCTGTACAGCCTCTGCCGGAGTCTCCTCTTCTTCCTTCGTTAAATCATTATCAGCTTCTTTTTTCTTTCCTGTAAAAATATCACGAATGCCCTTGGATATTTTTTCCTGAAGACTCTCCGCTCCATTGACATCACGTTCATCAATATCTACGCTTTCAATAACAGGTGCATCATCCTCCGATACTGCAGCAGATTCCGTGTTTTCTTCAGACGGAGACTCTGCTTTAAGTTCTTCTGATTCCTCTACAGTCTTGAGTTTCGGAATAAACTGCCTGTCATATTTCTCTTTCTCGCTGCCAGTCAGCATTCCCATACGACTCTTCAGATCCAGAGCTTTCATGACATATTTACCGTCACTGAACCAGAGAACCATCTCATCACAGAGATCCAGACACTTCTTGGTATCTCCATTCTGATAATATAATTTTGCCAGCTCATATGACCATCTTTCCGTGAATTCCTTTTCTTTGTAGTCCTCAAGAATTCTGATCTGCTCTTCGAGCGGAGCCTGCTCTGCCTTACGTATTTTATATTTTAAAACGTACTGTGTACTGTCATTAGGGGCAACTTCCAGAAATTCATCATAGTATTCCATTGCCTCATCAATATCCTTCATTTTGAGGGATACTTCAATCAACCGATACAAAATATTTCTGCCGATAGGAGCTCTGTGATAAGCCAGAAGGAAAATCTCCCGGCTGTCATCATACCGCTTGTTTGCCGCATATATCTCACCTACAACACACAGAGTATGAACATTCTTTACACGACGCCAGTCAATACTGTCTACAACTTCCATGGCATCCTTGTAGTTTTTCTGTTCTACAAGGCGATTAATTTCTTCAAGTTTGATCCGAAATTCCTCTTTGTCCAATATATTCACCAACTTTCCCAGATTATGAACAGTGTAACATACACTAATATGCTTGTCAAAACTCTTTGTTACTGTTTAGGAAGGTTCAAAAACCTCACCTTTTACAACTTTGAAAACTTTATTCAGATGAAACTGATGACTCACAAAATCATCCAGTCCCGTACAGGTTATCAGTGTCTGTATGTCATGAATACAATCCAGAAGATAGGTCTGGCGGTTGCTGTCCAACTCTGAAAGTACATCATCCAGCAAAAGCACCGGCGTATCTTTAATTTTTTCTTTTACAAGATAAATTTCTGAAAGTTTCAAAGACAATGCTGCTGTTCTCTGCTGCCCCTGCGAGCCAAACTTTCGAATATCCACTCCGTTTACCATAAAACAGAGGTCATCTCTGTGAGGCCCGGAAGAAGTCATCTTCATCCGGATATCTCTGTCTCTGTTTTTTTTCAGAGTTTCTTCAAAAAATTCAGCCTCCGTACTGGGCTCATAAAGGACTTCAAGCTTTTCCTCTCCTCCAGTCAGGTTGCTGTGTATCTCCTGAATGACTGTATTCAGATCTTTTACAAACTCTTTTCTTTTGCTTATAACTTTCTGCCCGTACTGGAGCATCTGCATGTCCCAGATTTCAAGAGTATCGCGAAGTGCCGGATTATGATACATATCTTTGAGGAGTTTGTTTCTCTGATTTACAATATGATTATATCCTGCCAGATCCGTAAGATATATCTGATCCAGCTGACAAAGCTCCAGATCCATGAACCTGCGTCTTTCTCCCGGGCCATTTTTTATAATATTCAGATCTTCCGGAGAAAAAAAGACAAGATTTACAATTCCAAACAGTTCTCTTGCCTTTTTTATCGGAAGACCATTGATCGCAACTCCTTTTGCCTTATTTTTACGGAGGTGCATATCAATCTTGTAGGAAAGTCCATCTTTTTTTATAAGCATCCGAATATGGGATTCTTCCTTTCCAAACCGGATCAAATCCTTATCTTTGCTGCCTTTGTGGGACTTTGTCGTCCCACAGATATAGACAGACTCCAGAATATTGGTTTTACCCTGTGCATTATCTCCATAAAAAATATTCGTACCCTTATCAAAGTTCAGGTGAAGTTCCCGATAATTTCTAAAATTTTGAAGTTGTACAGATTCAATATACATAATTATTTTATAACTTTAATTTCCTGACCGTCAAAAGTGATCACATCACCTACGTATACTTTACGTCCACGTCGCTGATCTACCTCACCATTTACTTTTACATTTCCATCCTGAATTTCATATTTTGCCTGGACACCATCTTCCACAACTCCTGCAAGCTTCAGTGCCTGTCCAAGTTTAATAAATTCATCTTTTATTGTAATTTCCAAAATAATCCTCCTCTTATTCTGACATACTCCTGTTATCGGGTCTGATTCTGACTGATATTAACCGGTAAAATCAGATAGGTATAGGTTTCATCGTCATCTCTGATGAAGCATGGTGCTTTTGGATTCATCAGATAAAGATGGATTGTCTCATCATCAATAACTTTCAAAGCATCTATCAGAAACTTAGGGTTAAATCCGATAAGAATATCTTTACCTTCTTTGTCAATATCAATTTCTTCATTCATAGATCCCATGGAAGAATCTATCTTCAGTTCCATCTTATGATCACTGATCTCAATTACGATTGGTTTTTTATCTCCTTCTCTTACAAGAAGAGTTGCTCTGTCAATACAGTTCAAAAATTCTTTTTTGTTAACGCTTATCTTCGTATCATAATCACTGGAAAGCATCTGATCAATACGGAAATATTCTCCCTCAATCAGTCTTGATACCACAATTGTCTGATCAAATTCAAATAAAATATGGTTTTTTGTGAAATAAAGACTAACTTGATCATCAATTTCTCCGGAGAGGATTTTGCTGATTTCGCTCAGTGTCTTTCCTGGAACGACAATCTTGCGATCTGCATAATCTTTCTTGAGCGGCATTTTTCTAATAGAAATACGGTGTCCGTCCAGGGAAACAACTTTCAGACAATTGTCTTTGATTTCAAACAATTCCCCTGTCATTAAACGGTTATTTTCATTGACTGCAATAGAAAAAATTGTCTGGCGAATCATTTCTTTCAAAGTAAACTGAGAAAGAGAGAGCGCTTCATCCTTTTCAATAACAGGAAGATAAGCAAAATCTTCACCTGCTTTTCCAGGAATCGTAAATTTTGCTTTCTCACAGGTGATTGTAGCTACATAATTGCTGTCAGTTTTGATAGTTATATTACTGTCCGGAAGTCTTCTGATGATTTCATAAAAGATTTTGGCATCCAGTGCAACCATGCCTTTTTCTTCAATCTGTCCATCAACAATAGTTTCAATGCCAAGTTCCATATCATTAGTTGTAAACTTGATCTGATTTGTGGTTGCGTCCATAAGGATACATTCCAGAATAGGCATTGTTGTTTTGGAAGGAACAGCTTTCAAAGATATATTTACGCTTTTTAATAGATTGTTTTTTGAGCAGATAATTTTCATAGTGTGTATAACTCCCTTCATGTTTGAAAATTGGCTTTATAAATATATAAATATATAGATATCCGCCGTAGCCGCCTTAGGGGATGTTGATTGTGTGAAAAAGTCTTTGAAACCTTGAAAATAAAGGATTTATCGACTGTATAACTTCGTGTAAAACCACTGTACAACTTTGAAAGTAGGTGTGGATAAGTCTCTTAACCCTGTGGATTAATTTTTTTCTTTAAGATGTCAATGGAATTTTTGAGGTTCTCATTTGTCTTTAATTCGTTTTCAATTTTTTCGATTCCGTGCATAACAGTTGTATGATCTCTGTTTCCAAGATTTTTGCCGATGGTCTTCAGTGAAGTATCAAGAATTTCGCGACAGAGGTACATGGCGATCTGTCTTGGCATAACGATTTTGGAGCTTCGCTTATTACCGCAGAGTTCTGTAACCGTTACATGATAATGTTCTGCAACAACGGAAATAATATAATCCGGAGTGATCACTTTCTGTTCATTAGGAGAAATGATATCTTTCAGTGCCTGTTCAGCAAGTTCAAGAGTTACTTCTTTTTTCTCCAGTTTGGAGCTTGCCATTACTTTGTTGAAGGCACCCTCCAGCTCACGGATGTTGGATTTTATGTTAGTTGCAATATAATTAATGACTTCTTCGCTGATATTATAGCCCTCAAGTTCTTCTTTTTTGTGAAGAATTGCCATTCGTGTCTCGTAATCAGGCAGAGTAATATCTGCAATCAGCCCCCATTCAAATCGTGAACGGAAGCGTTCTTCCAGGATTTCCATATCTTTCGGTGGCTTATCAGAAGAAATGATGATCTGTTTTTTGGCACTGTGAAGACTGTTAAATGTATGGAAAAATTCTTCCTGTGTAGATTCTTTTCCTATAATAAACTGAATGTCATCGACCAGAAGAACATCAATATTTCTGTATTTTTCACGGAATTTGGACATAGCAGAGTTATTTCCGTTTCGGATGGTTTCGATCAGTTCATTGGTGAATTCTTCGCTGGTTACATACAAAACTTTGCTGTTTTCATCGTGTTCAATAATATAATGAGCGATGGAATGCATCAAATGTGTTTTTCCAAGTCCGGCACCGCCATAAATAAAGAGCGGGTTGTAGGTATCTCCCGGAGATTCGGCAACTGCCAGAGCTGCGGCCTGAGCAAATTTGTTATTATTTCCGACAATAAAAGTGTCAAAAATATATTTTGGATTTAAATGCGCATCTTCGCAGCGGCGCTCAATATCTGACATTGCAGGTGCTGCATTATCATAAGAAGGAATATCCTTCTGTGGTGCCTCATCAGGAGAGATAAATTTGACATCGCATTCACTTATACCTGTCAGTTCACAGATGGTAACCTGGAGAAGAAGCTTATATTTTTTATTGAGAAGATTTATTAATACTACCTGTTCAGATGGGACAAGAATCGTGATGATATTGTCAGTTACATCATAGACTTCAAGTGGTTTGAGCCATGTATTGAAGGCAACATCACTTATGTTGTAGTCACGTTTGACTGTCTGAAGAATTTCATCCCATTTTTCTATAACTTTATCCATGTTTCAATCTCCTGGTTCCTTTGAATGTATATAAAATGTTAAATGGACATAAATATCCGTTTATATATTATAATAAATTTTGTGGTTAATCAATCATTATTTGTGGAAAATTATCCTTTGCAACAGAGGTAAAAGTGGAGTTTGTCCACAGGTTATCCACTTTATCCACATGTGCATAAATGGGAAAGTGTGGATAAACTCCTAAGGGTTTACATAACATCTGATAAAGATGAAAATTATGCTCCGGATATGTGTATAAGTTTATCCACAGGCAGAATAGAGTGGAATAAAGGATTTTTTTGATAAAATATGTAAAATCAAGACATTCATGAGGATAAAAAGGTGATAAAAATGTGAGTTATCCACAAGTTATCCACAAAAAGTGGATAACTTTACGTAAACCAGATGTTTACACAATGCAATGTGGGTTATTTTGAAAGTGTCGGAAATACGTAATTTTATTGGATTTTTTGTGAATTTTTGCTTGACGAACAGCGTGATAATGCATATAATTAAAACGATGTTCTATGATAATAGTATGAATAGGGATAATAGATAAAGGAGGTGCTTTACCTATGAAAATGACATTTCAGCCAAAGAAAAGATCTAGAGCGAAAGTTCATGGTTTCAGAGCTCGTATGAGCACAAAAGGCGGCCGTAAAGTATTAGCAGCCAGAAGATTAAAAGGAAGAAAGCAGTTATCAGCCTAAGATATAAGACCGCAGTTATGTGGTCTTTTCTTCTATAATAAAAGAAAGGGGATTCGATGAAATATTCAGAGTCCTTAAAGAAAAACAAAGATTTTCAGCAGGTATACAGACATGGAACATCAAAAGCAAATCGGTATCTGGTGATGTACGTACTGGATAATCAGTACATGAAGAATCGTCTGGGAATATCAGTAAGTAAAAAAGTAGGGAATAGTGTGGTTCGCCACAGACTCACCAGACTGGTAAGGGAAAGTTATCGTCTGAATGAAGAACGTTTTAACAGAAATCTTGATATTGTTGTGATTGCAAGGCCGGCAGCAAAGGGCAGAAGCTATCATGAGATAGAAAGTGCTTTTATGCATCTGGCAGGGAAACATCAGATCATAAATGAGGTTTGTGCGGATGAAGAAACTTCTTATTAAAATGATCCGTCTTTACCAGAAATATATATCACCGATGAAGAGAACAAAGTGTCCTTATATTCCCACATGTTCTCAATATGGTTTGGAAGCAATCGAAAAATATGGTGCGTTCAGGGGAGGATTACTGGCAATATGGAGAATATTACGGTGTAATCCTTTTTCTCATGGAGGATATGATCCCGTACCATAAAGGTAAATGGGACAATCATTATGATGTTCCGTAAGATCATCCAGGAGGAACTAGAAATTGGAAAGTATGATTTTGGCTACTAAAAGTGGTACCCCGATCATCGGCCAGGTCGCAATCGTGATGGGCTGGATCATGAACGGTATCTACAAAGTGCTGGATATGGTTGGAATTCAGAACCTTGGCCTTTGTATTATTATTTTCAGTATTCTGATCTATCTTTTTATGACTCCTCTGCAGATCAAACAGCAGAAATTCTCTAAGCTGAGTGCGATCATGCAGCCGGAGATCCAGAAAATCCAGAAGAAATATCAGGGTAAAAAAGATCAGGATTCAATGATGAAGATGCAGGAGGAAACCCAGGCTGTATATCAGAAATACGGGGTATCTCCTACAGGAAGCTGTGTGCAGCTTGCAATCCAGCTCCCAATTCTGTACGCTCTGTATCAGGTAATTCAGAATATTCCTGCATATGTAAGCAGTGTATATAATGTATTCAATGGTGTTTGCACCCAGATCCTTTCTGTAAACGGATTTGCAGATATCATTAATCAGTTTATTACAGATAACAAAATGACCCGGGTAAGACAGGTCACAGACAACGCAGATTCTATCGTAGATTTTCTGTATGCTCTGTCTCCGTCTCAGTGGAAATCCTTACAGGAGATCAGCCAGTTCTCCGGATTCTCAGATCAGATCAGCAAAACTGCTTCTGAAATCCAGAAGATGCAGACCTTCGGTGTTCTGAACATTGCAGATCAGCCGCTGAGTTACATCAAAACAGGGTCTCTGCTTCTGATCATTGCAGCTCTTGCAATTCCGGTTCTGTCATGGGCAACACAGATGCTCAACCTGAAGCTTATGCCACAGGCAGCAACACAGGGCGGTGATGAGAATAATGCAATGGCAAGCTCCATGAAGACTATGAATACAGTAATGCCGCTTATGTCAGCATTTTTCTGTTTCACATTCCCTGTGGGTCTTGGTATTTACTGGATCGCAAGTGCGGTAGTAAGAAGTATTCAGCAGATTCTTATCAATCGCCATCTGAACAAGATGAACATTGATGACCTTGTAAATGAAAACATGAAGAAGATGGAAGCCAAAAGAGCAAAAGAAGGACTTCCGCCGCAGAAGATTACAAATCAGGCACATCAGAGTGTTAAGAATATCAACAAGATCGACAAGGGTATGAGTGGTTCTGATGAAGCGAAACGTGCGAAGAAAGTAGAAGAAGCTTATCAGAATGCTGCTCATGCAAAAGAAGGCAGCATTACCGCAAAAGCAAACATGGTCAGAGCTTTTGATGAGAAAAACAAAAAGAAATAAGAGAGGGAAGGTCGGGGTTTTATCATGAATGAATATATGCAGTTTTCAGCAAAAAACAAAAATGAAGCAATTACAAAAGCATGTATTGAACTGGGTGTTTCCAGTGATCAGCTTGACATTCAGGTAATCAGTGAAGGCAGTTCTGGATTTTTCGGAATTGGAAGCAAGCCTGCGATCATAAAAGCTCGTAAAGTAGAAGATCATTCAGAAGAAAAAGAACTTGAGGAAATCGTAGATTCTGTAAAGCTGGATGCTTTTAAGGACGAGCCGGAGGTGAAAAAGGCTTCACCAAAACCAGCACCGCGGGCATCTGTTAAGGCTTCTCACAATAAACCAGAAGCAAAGACAGAGAACTCCAAAGAAGAAAAACACTCCAAACCGGCCAGAGAGAAACAGTCTAAAGAAAAAATCCACAAGGAAAAACCTGTCAGAGAAACAAAACCGGCAAAAGAAAAACCAGTGAAAGTATCAAGACCGATCGAGGTCATTACAGATCCGGAGGAGATTAAGGAAATCGAAGAGAGAGCTTCTGTGTTCCTTCATGATGTATTCGCATCTATGGATCTTGGTGAGGTTGAGATCACATCCAGGTATAATACAACGGATGGATGTCTGGAAGTCGATTTTGAAGGTCAGGATATGGGAATTCTTATCGGCAAGAGAGGACAGACACTGGATTCTCTCCAGTATCTTACCAGCCTTGTTGTAAATAAAGGAAAAGCTGACTACATCAGAGTGAAGCTTGACACGGAAGATTACAGAAGACGCAGAAAAGAAACTCTGGAAAATCTGGCAAGAGGAATTGCCTATAAGGTTAAGAAAACAAGAAAACCTGTAGTTCTTGAACCAATGAATCCTTATGAGAGAAGAATTATCCATTCTGCACTTCAGGGTAATAAATTCGTAGAGACAGTAAGTGAAGGTGAAGAACCATACCGTCATGTAGTTGTCAAATTAAAAAGATAATAAATCAGCAATGAAAACAGTTCACAACTGAAATAGAAAATGTTATTCTAGGTGAAAGCATGAATAACACGCGATAGACGTGTGCTTTCTCTGGGATAACATTTTTTTTACTTTAATTACAAGGAGACAATATGGAAAAAACAATCGCTGCGATCTCAACAGCTATGAGTGCTTCCGGAATAGGAATTGTTCGTATCAGTGGAGATGAGGCAATGGACGTGATTTCCCGGATTTATCGTTCCAAAAACGGAAAGAAAAATATCAGGGAAGTGCAGAGTCATACCATTCATTATGGATTTATCTATGATGGGGAGGATGTAGTAGATGAAGTTCTGGTTATGATCATGAGAGGTCCTCATACTTATACAGGTGAGGATACCGTAGAAATAGATTGTCATGGTGGAGTCTATGCCATGAAAAAGGTTCTGGAAACAGTGCTCAAAAACGGGGCAGTAATCGCAGAACCGGGAGAATTTACAAAGAGAGCTTTCTTAAACGGAAGGCTGGATCTGTCACAGGCAGAGGCTGTCATGGATGTCATTCAGGCCAGAAATTCCATGGCTCTTAAGAGTTCTGTAGAGCAGCTTAAGGGTTCCGTACAGAGGGCTGTCAAAGAAATCAGAAGCAGACTGCTTTACCAGATCGCATATATAGAATCAGCACTGGATGATCCGGAGCATTATGATCTGGAAGGCTATCCACAGGAGCTTGCGAAGATTGTGGATAAAGAGGCCGGAGAAATCACAGATCTGTTGAAAACTGCGGATGACGGAAGAATGATCCAGGAGGGTATCAAGACGGTTATCCTTGGTAAACCGAATGCAGGAAAATCTTCTCTTTTGAACTTTCTGGTAGGAGAGGACCGTGCGATCGTCACAGAGATTGAAGGTACGACCAGAGATATCCTGGAAGAATATATTTCTCTGAATGGTATCACGCTTCGCGTGATCGATACAGCCGGAATCCGAGAGACAGAAGATATAGTAGAAAAAATTGGTGTAGGAAAAGCAAAACAGATGGCAGAGGATGCAGATCTCATTTTGTATGTTGTGGATTCCTCCAGACCACTTGATGATAACGATGAAGATATCATAGAACTGCTTTCCGGAAGAAAAAGCATCGTGATCTATAACAAGACAGATCTGGAACCAGTGGTAAATATGGCAAAACTCCAGGAAAGAACGGGAAATCCGGTAATTCCTGTTTCGATAGTAGAAGAAAAAGGAATCCGCAAACTGGAAGAAGAGATCAAAAATATGTTTTTTAAGGGAGAACTCTCCTTTAATGATGAAGTATATATCACAAATGCAAGACATAAAGCTGCGCTGGAAGAGGCCAGGGAAAGCCTGAAGCTTGTCAAAAACAGCATTGATATGGGAATGGCAGAGGATTTCTTTTCCATTGATCTTATGAACGCCTATGAAAGTCTTGGCCGGATCGTGGGAGAATCCGTAGGCGAAGATCTGGTAAATGAGATTTTCAGCAAATTCTGTACAGGAAAATAAAAGCAATTGATAGAAGAAGGGAAGATAAAAATGGAGGACAGAAGACTGGAAAAAAACTGTGATATTGTTGTAGTTGGGGCCGGTCATGCAGGATGTGAGGCAGCTCTTGCCTGTGCAAGGCTGGGACTTGATACCGTCATGTTTACCGTCAGTGTGGACAGTATTGCGCTGATGCCGTGTAATCCGAATATAGGAGGCAGCTCCAAGGGACATCTGGTAAGAGAACTGGATGCACTTGGTGGAGAGATGGGTAAGAACATTGATAAGACTTTTATTCAGTCCAAAATGTTAAACCAGTCCAAGGGACCTGCGGTACATTCACTCAGGGCACAGGCAGACAAACAGGCATACAGCACAGAAATGCGTAAGACTCTGGAAAATCAGCCAAATCTTACGATCAAACAGGGAGAAGTGACAGAGCTTCTGGCAGAGGAAGGAAAGATCACAGGTGTAAAACTGTATTCAGGAGCAATCTATCATTGTCAGGCAGTGGTACTCTGTACGGGAACTTATCTTAAGGCGCGCTGTATTTATGGCGATGTCAGCAATTATACAGGCCCGAATGGTCTGCAGGCGGCAAATTATCTGACAGACTCTCTCAAAAAACTTGGAATTGAAATGTTTCGATTCAAGACCGGAACACCGGCACGAATTGCAGGAAATTCAATCGATTATTCCAAGATGGAAGAGCAGTTTGGAGATAAGAGAGTCGTACCGTTTTCTTTTTCTACAGATCCGGAAAGTGTGCAGATCGAGCAGAAATCCTGCTGGCTTACTTATACAAATGAAAGAACACATGAGATCATCCGGGCAAACCTTGACAGATCGCCATTGTATTCCGGAATGATCGAGGGAACCGGACCAAGATACTGTCCATCTATTGAGGACAAGGTTGTAAGATTTTCAGACAAAAAAAGGCATCAGGTATTTATTGAACCGGAAGGCCTTTATACAAATGAGATGTATATTGGTGGAATGTCCAGCTCTCTCCCGGAGGATGTACAGGATGAGATGTACCATTCTGTACCGGGACTTGAGAATGCAAGAATTGTCAAGAACGCTTATGCGATCGAGTATGACTGCATCAATCCAAGACAGCTTTATCCAACACTGGAATTCAAGAAGATCAAAGGACTCTTCAGCGGAGGACAGTTTAATGGAAGTTCAGGATATGAGGAGGCAGCAGCACAGGGATTGATCGCTGGAATCAATGCGGCTATGGAAGTAAAAGGACAGGAACAGCTGGTCCTTGACCGTTCGGAGGCATACATTGGTGTTCTGATCGATGACCTTGTTACCAAGGAAAACCATGAACCATATCGTATGATGACCAGCCGTGCAGAGTACCGTCTGCTTCTCAGACAGGATAATGCAGATTTACGTCTCCGCAAGAAAGGTTATCAGGTCGGTCTGATCGATGAGGAGACTTACCAGAAACTTCTGGAAAAGGAAGCTGCGATTGCAAGAGAAATCGAAAGAACAGAGCATGCGACGATCGGAGGCACCCCTGAAGTGCAGAAGCTTCTGGAGGAAAAAGGAAGTACTCTTTTGAAATCCGGAACGACAATTGCAGAGCTGATCCGAAGACCGGAGCTTAATTATGAAGATCTTGCACCAATTGACAAGGAGCGGCCGTTCCTTCCATGGGATGTAAAAGAACAGGTTGAGATCAACCTGAAGTATGAAGGCTACATCAAGCGTCAGATGAAGCAGGTGGAACAGTTCAAGAAACTGGAAGCAAAGAAGATTCCGGAAGATCTGGATTATGAGAAGGTCGGAAGTCTTCGCATTGAGGCAAGGCAGAAACTGGAAGAATACCGTCCGGTATCAATAGGACAGGCATCCAGAATCTCCGGAGTATCACCTGCGGATATCTCTGTGCTTCTGGTATATCTGGAACAGTACAGACGAAATGTATAAAGAAGGAGCAGATCAATGGCATATGATTTAACCATATTGGAAGAAGGCTGTAAGGAACTGGGAATCACTCTTGATGAGAACCAGAAAAAACAGTTTACAGATTTTTATGAATATCTTGTAGAAAAAAATAAAGTCATGAACCTGACCGGAATCACAGAATTTCAGGAAGTGCTGATAAAGCACTTCCTGGACAGTCTTGCCTGCGTGAAGGCTGTAGACATGAGCCGGATAAAAAGAATCATGGATATTGGAACTGGTGCAGGATTCCCTGGTGTTCCTCTCAAAATCGCATTTCCACATCTGGAGGCCTGCCTTCTGGATTCTCTCAAAAAAAGAGTCAACTTTCTCGAAGAAACTTTTCAGATGCTGAAGCTGGAAAATATTACAGCAATTCACGGCAGAGCCGAAGAATATGCGAAGAACAAACAGTACAGAGAGACATATGATCTCTGTGTGTCCCGTGCGGTTTCAAATCTGGCAACTCTGTCAGAATATTGCCTTCCGTATGTAAAGACAGGCGGTTATTTTATTTCCTATAAATCAGGCACTGTACAGGAAGAAGTAGAACAGGCACAGAAAGCAGTCAAAATCCTCGGAGGAAAGATTCAGGATGTTGTGTATTTCCAGCTTCCTGATTCAGAAATCCAGCGTTCTCTTGTGGTAATAGAGAAGATCAAAGCAACACCAGGTCGTTATCCGCGCAAAGCAGGGACTCCGCTGAAAGAACCCCTGTCATAATTTATCGCAATTTATCGCAGCTATTTTCACAAAATCATCACACATTTATCCTATTTTTATCACAACTTTCTCATAGAATATTCCAAGGAACGGACATAAGAATCGTTCCTCAGATAAAAGATGTTTCCGGGTACCCCCTATCTCTGTTTCACCCGGAAACATTTTCTGTTTATGATGAAAAGGAGGAGAATTTTGTGATTGAAGTAAACAATCTGGTCAAACGCTATGGAGACCATACGGCAGTCGACCACCTTTCTTTTAAGATAGAGAAGGGAAAAATCTACGGCTTTCTCGGGCCGAACGGAGCCGGTAAATCAACGACTATGAATATGATCACCGGTTATATAGCATCTACGGAAGGAACAGTGACCATCGATGGTCATGATATACTGGAAGAGCCGGAACAGGCAAAGAAGTGTATTGGTTATCTGCCGGAAATGCCACCTCTTTATTTCGATATGACAGTGCTGGAATATATGAATTTCGTCGCTGATCTCAAAAAAATTCCAAAAGACAAAAAGAAATCCATGGTTGAAGAAGTCATGGAAATGGTCAAAATTTCAGATATGAGAAATCGTCTGATCAAAAATCTGTCCAAAGGTTACAGACAGAGAGTAGGACTTGCACAGGCAATCCTTGGATATCCGGAAGTCATCATTCTTGATGAACCGACAGTAGGACTTGATCCGAAACAGATCATAGAAATCCGTGATCTGATCAAAAGCCTCAAGAAGAAACATACAGTCATCCTGAGTTCGCATATTCTTTCAGAAGTAAGTGCGGTCTGCGATTACGTGCTGATTATTTCTCACGGCAGGCTGGTTGCAAGTGATACACCGGACAACCTTGGAAAACTTGCACAGGGTTCCAACAATCTTTCACTTCTTGTAAGAGGAGACCGGGACAAAATCCGTATTCTTCTTGGAGAAATTCCGGGAGTTAAAGAAATTTCCATTACTGCCGACAAGGATCAGGATGGCTGGGCAGTGAAACTCTCCACAGAAGAAAATACAGATATCCGTGAAGATGTTTTCTTTAAGATGGCAGAGAACCATTATCCAATTCTGGAAATGCAGTCCAGAAAAGTATCACTGGAAGAGATTTTCCTGGAGCTGACCGAAGATACGAAGAAGCCTGAGGCTACAGAGAAAGAGGGGGAAGATAAATGACAGCAGTATATAAGAGAGAACTGAGAAGTTATCTCACATCTATGGTAGGATATTTATTTATCTTTTTTATCCTGCTTCTTACAGGTATTTATTTTTCAGCATATCAGTTAGGGGCAGCATATCCCAAATTTGAATATACACTGAGTGCACTGACCTTTGTATTTCTGATCAGTGTTCCGATCCTGACAATGAGAGTTCTGGCAGAAGAAAGGAAACAGAAAACAGATCAGCTGCTTCTGACAGCGCCGGTTTCCGTTGGACAGATTGTTTTTGGCAAATATCTTGCACTGGTAACAATCTTTGCGATTCCGATGCTTATTATGTGTTTTTACCCACTGTTGATGTCAAAATTCGGAACTGTATCTTTTGCAGGAGCATACACAGGTATTCTGGGATTTTTCCTTCTGGGCTGTGCAAACCTTGCACTTGGTGTGTTTGTATCTTCTCTGACTGAGAGCCAGGTAATTGCGGCAGTTCTTACCTTTGTATTTTTGTTTGCATTTTATATGATGAATGGAATCTCCTCATTCTTTTCAGAGGGAGCATTGTCTACGTGTATTACATTTGGACTTCTGATTTTTGCAGCAGCACTTATCATATACACAATGATCAAGAACCTTCTGATTTCCGCAGTTGTGTGTGTGGTCGGAGAGATCATTCTTGCAGTTGTGTATATCGTAAATTCTTCCTTTTTCTCGGGAGGAATTCAGAAGGTACTGAATATTGTCAATCTTAGCAGCCATTTTGATAATTTTGCCAATTCAATCTTTGACATAAAGGGAATTTTATATTTCCTGTCTGTGATCGCAGTTTGTCTTTTCCTGACTGTACAGTCTGTTGCGAAAAGACGTTGGAATTAAGGAGGCTGGAAGATGAAACTGAAGGAAAAGTTTAACAAAAAAGACGGGCAGAACAAGAAAGAAAAGAAGCCGTTAAAACAGAGGATCCGAGAATCCACGAATGGAAAATATCTCAGAAACGGTTCCTACAGCGTTATGATCAGTGCGATTTTTATTGTGATCGTGATCGTGATCAACATGATCGTAGGATCTCTGCCATCCAAATACACAGAATTTGATGTAAGTTCACAGAAGCTGTACAGCATCGGTGATGAGACGAAATCATACCTTAAGAAACTGGATAAGGACATCACGATCTATCAGGTTGTCCAGAGTGGTTCCGAGGACGAAACCTTAAAGAAGCTTCTGGAGAAATATGCAGAGGAATCTTCACACATCAAGGTTGAGACCAAAGACCCGGTTGTAAATCCGAAGTTTACATCTCAGTATACGAATGATGAAGTGTCCGCAAACAGTCTGATCGTTGTATGTGGTGACAGAAGCAAGGTAGTATCTTACGACACTATTTATCAGTCTTCCATGGACTATAATACCTACAGCTATACAACAACAGGATTTGACGGTGAAGGACAGATTGACAGTGCGATCTCCTATGTAACCTCCGAAAACCTTCCGATCCTGTATACGCTTGACGGACACGGTGAGAAAGAACTTGATTCTACATTAAAAGAAGATATCGAGAAGGCAAACATCGATATTCAGTCGCTGAACCTTCTGACAGAAGAGAAAGTACCGGAGGATGCGGCCTGCCTTCTGATCAATGCTCCGACAAGCGATATTTCCGAAACAGAAAAAGATGCGGTCATTGAGTATCTGGAGAATGGCGGAAAGGCAATGATCTTCTCTGATTATACAGAAGAAGGCATGACAAACTTTGATGCCATACTTGCAAATTACGGAGTACAGAGAACAGAGGGAGTCGTGGTAGAGGGCGATTCACAGCATTATGCACAGATGCCATATTACCTGGTTCCTACAGTCAACAGTACAGATGCGATTACAGATTTTGCTTCCAAGGGATATTATGTGCTGATGCCTACAGCACAGGGTATCCAGAAAACAGATGATGTGAGAGATACGGTAACGATAGAGAGCCTTCTTACTACATCAGACAGTGCATATTCCAAGGTAGATGTAAACAGTGGAAGCATTGAAAAAACAGATGATGATATCGAGGGACCATTTGATCTTGGTGTAAGCATCACAGAAACTCTGGATGATGATAAAGAAACACAGATTGTTTATTATTCTTCTTCCAGCCTGATGGACAGCCAGATCAATCAGATGGTATCCGGTGGAAATGAGCAGATGATCATGGAATCCTTAAGCTGGATGTGCAGTTCCGATGAGACTTCTACGATCTCTGTTCCGGCAAAGGATCTCCAGGTTTCCTATCTGACCCTTACAGCATATGATACAAGCTTCTGGAAGATTGTTATCATGGGACTGATCCCACTTGCATTCCTGGTAATTGGCTTTGGAGTATGGCTGAAAAGGAGAAAGGCATAATGAAGAAAAAAACAGTAAAACTTGTCTCTGCCGTGGTTGTACTTGGTGTGGTATCCGGTGCTTATGTGGGAGTGAATTCCTATGTTTCCTCTCAGGAGAAAAAAGAATCCGAGGCAGAGGATACAAGTGTTGAACTGACCAGTCTGGATACGGATAACATAACTTCCGTTGCATTTACAGCGGGACAGGATAAGGTGGAATTTGACAAAAAAGACGACACCTGGTCAGAAAAAGGGGATGCTGATTTTCCGGTAGATCAGGATACGTTAAACACTGCAGTGGGAGGGGTTGCATCCCTCTCTGCTGCACAGGAAATCTCAGATGTAGAAGATTTAAGTGAATATGATCTGGATTCTCCGCAGAATGAGATTACACTTACGACAGACGATGGAGATACCGTACTTCAAATAGGTATGGAAAACGAATCTACCAGCCAGTATTATGTCAGGAAAAGCGATGACGATAAGAAGGTATATCTGGTAGACAGTTCCGCAGTAGGGCCGTTCATGGGAACTCTGTATGACTTTGCAGAGAGCGGAACATTCCCATCTGTAACTTCCTCAACGATCACAGAGGTTAAAGTTGATAAAGAAGATGGCTATGAACTGACCCAGGATCCGGATAATCTCTTCTGGAATGTGTCAGACGGAAAGACATCCGAAAAAGCAGATACCGATAAGGCCGGAACGGTGACATCAGCAATCGGTTCACTGGCATATGACAGCTTTGTGGATTATAACTGCACAGATGATTCCAAATATGGATTTGATGATCCGTATGCAGTGATCACAGCGAAATATACGGAAGAAGAAACCGTAGAAGATGATTCTGAAGATACATCAGAAACTACAAATGAAACCAATACAGATTCCGAAGATGAAAGCTCAGCAGACAGCGATGCAAAGAAAGATTCTTCTGACACAGAGGATGATTCCGAGGAAGCAGAGACTAAGACTGTTGAGAAAGAAATCACCATCTGTGTGGGTAATGAGACTGGAAGTGACCGTTACGTAAAAGTAGATGACAGCAAAGAAGTATACACGATCACAGAAGATTCCCTGACAGATATCCTGGACAGCACAGCCTCTGATTTTTACAGTTTATCTGTGAATTATCTTTCTGTAAACAATCTGGATTCCCTGGAAATAAAAACTCCGGACGGTGATCATAAAGTAACAGTAACAAGAGAAACGACCAAAGACAGCGATGATGAAGATGCAGAGGAAACCACAACCGTTACCTATAAACTGGATGACGCAGATCTGGATGAAACAACATTTACGACCTTCTACAATAAACTCATCAATATGACTGCCCAGCAGCGTCTTACCGAAGACTATACTCCGGAAGATGATCCTGCATATACCTTCGTATTTAAAGATACAGACGATAATGAAATAACCGCAGAATACTACGAATACGATACCAACTTCTATGCAGCAGTTGTCGGAGATAAGGTCTATCTGGTAAATAAAATGAATGTCCGTGATATGGATGAGGCATATCAGGATGTGATGGGAAAAGATAAAGAAACAGCCTCAGAAGAATAAAAGGAACTGTTCACAGTAACGAATAAAAACCAGCCCGGATCGATAGCAATTTATCGATCCGGGCTGGTTTTGCGTGGGTGCTTAATAAACTTTACTAAAGGACCATTTACTGAAAGGACCATATACTTTCTTTTTGCCTACCAGTTTGTAGGCTCTTATTCTCATTCCGATTTTATCAAAAGAAGAAAAACTTTCACCAAATTTTGTCTGCTTTGTAAATTTTGAATAGGTAAGGACATTTCCATATTCATATCCGCGAATCTGCACCTGATATCCGTGAGCTCCTCTGATTTTGTTCCAGGTGGTTCCGTAAGTTACTCCATTCGCTCCGGTGGCACTGAGATTTTTCCAGAAACGTACGCCTGTCTGAACTGGTGCCTTTAGACCATTGTTGGAAACTGCTCTTCTGACACAGTTAAGGCAATTGCTGGCTTTGCTGTAAATCCGTTTTTTACCATACTGACGAAAAGCCTTCACAGAATAGGTATAGCGGGCACCTGCTTTGGCTTTTTTGTCCCGGTAAGCGAGACTTTTGTTTCCCTTTACACCGGCAATATATTTATTGTTTCGATAGATTACATAGCCAGAAGCATTTGAAATCCGTGTCCAGTTGAGAGATATTCCGCTGCTGGTATTTTGGGCACTCTTTAACCGGGGAGCAGAAACCCTGACTGCAGCCTGTGAAGTGACCGGAATACAAAGAACCATCATACAGACTGCAATAAGAACTGCAAATAATTTTCTGGAAAATTTCTTTTTCATAGATTTTATTCCTCCTTGATATTGATAACTGTATTGTATCTTTTTTTTCATGATTATACAATAGAGAATATTGTGTTTACTGGTAGCATAAAAGCGTGTGCAGTGATAAAATAAACTTGAGTCTACATAAGAAAGGAACAGGAAATGTTATATTTTATAAATGATTATTCAGAGGGTGCCCACGAAAAAGTTCTTCAGCACCTGATTGACACCAATATGGAGCAGCTTGCCGGTTATGGCATGGATCACTACTGCGAGTCAGCCAAGGAGAAGATTAAGAAGGCCTGCGGCTGTGAGGACGCAGAAGTCTTTCTGCTGACAGGAGGAACACAGACCAATCAGATTGTCATTGACACACTTCTGCAGCCATATGAGGGCGTTGTAGCGGCTCAGACAGGACATGTCAGTACACATGAGGCCGGTGCAATCGAATTTACCGGACATAAAGTTCTGGAGCTTCCACAGAAGGATGGCAAGATCTGTGCAGCAGATCTTCAGAAACTGGCAGAGAGATTTTATGGAGATGAGAATCACGAGCATATGGTTTTCCCGGGGATGGTCTATATTTCTCATCCGACAGAGTATGGAACTCTGTATTCCAGAAAAGAACTGGAAGAGTTGTCAGCCGTATGCAGAGAATACAAAATGCCCCTGTACCTTGACGGTGCAAGACTGATCTATGGAATTGCCGCGGCAGAAACAGATGTGACATTACAGGATATTGCAGAACTCTGCGATGTATTTTATATTGGTGGGACCAAGGCAGGCGCACTCTGCGGTGAGGCAGTTGTATTCACGGGAGACAGCATGCCGAAGCATTTTCTTACAAGAGTAAAGCAGCATGGAGCACTGCTTGCCAAAGGAAGGCTTGTGGGAGTGCAGTTTGATGCACTTTTTACCGATGAGCTTTATAAAGAAATCGGCAGAAACGCGATCGAAACGGCAGCAGTTCTGAAAAAAGGTCTACAGGAAAAAGGATATAGATTTCTTTTGGAGTCTCCAACAAATCAGCAGTTTATTATCCTTGAGGATACACGGTTGGAGGAACTTCGAAAGGATGTGCAGTTCAGCTTCTGGGAAAAAACAGATGCTTCTCATACAGCAGTCAGATTTGCCACAAGCTGGGCAACCAGAATGGAAGATGTACAGAAACTTCTTTGTCTGTTATAGATTGTAAAACCTTTTTGTTTGTCGTATAATAAGGCTACTCAGACATGAAAAGGGAGGTAAAACATGAATAGACACGGTAAACGACTGATAACTCTCGCAGCACTGGCAACAACGACAACAGCTATCATCCACATTGCAAACAAAGTGGTTGCGGCATCAGCAGGTCTGAAGGAAATGCTTGATACAAATGGCAAAAATTATTACCATTGGCGTTTTGGTGATATCTATTATACAAGAAAAGGCAAAGGAAGCCCGATCCTTCTGATCCATGATATGCTTCCAGGCGGTTCCGGATATGAATGGAGCAGGATAGAGGATGATCTTGCATTGGAGCATACCGTGTATAATATAGACCTTCCAGGATGTGGACGTTCCGAGAAACCAGGTATGACTTACACAAATTATGTATATGTTCAGAGCATCTGCGATTTCATCAAAAATGTGATCGGAGAGAAAACCGATGTGATCGTCAGCGGTTATTCAGGATCCTTTGTTATTATGGCATGCCGCAATGAAGAAAAACTGTTCAACAAGATCATGATGATCAATCCGGTCAGTCCGGGAGTCCTGAAACAGATGCCGACAAAGAAAGATAAAATTTTCCGCAAGTGTCTGGAAGTTCCGGTATTTGGTACTCTGGTTTACCATATGGTTGTGTCCAGAGCCGCGATCAATAACGAGTTTATTGAGAACTTTGCCTTTGATCCATTCCACCCGCTTCGCGATCTTCAGGACGCTTATTATGAGGCTGCCCACAAAGGCGGATGTTATGCAAAGAATGTATATGCAAACAAAATATCAAAATACATGGATATCGATATCACCCGTGCACTGAAAGAGATTGATAACAGTCTTTATATTGTAGAGGGTGAAGCAGAGAACAATGGAGAAGCGACAGTAGAAGCTTATCAGAATATTAACCCGTCTGTGGAAACAGTTACTCTTAACGAAACAAAACATTTTCCACAGGTAGAGGATCCGGAACATTTTCTGGAACAGGTTGGAATTTTCTTTTAATGCACAAGCCCTGTAGCTGACTGAACAGTTGATAAACAAGTTCAGCCGGCCACGGGGCTTTCTTTCAATTGAGGAGAAAATATCAGCTCTGCTGTTTATACTTCGAAATCGCCAGAATCATAAACACAAAGGCAGCAATAAACATAGCTTCGATTCCCATGGATTTCCAGATTTCTTCTGCAACAGGTACGGGCAGGGTTTTGTATTGTGCAAGTGTTTCATTTATAGATTCATACCAGTAGACCGGCAGAAACTGAGCAATCTTAAGGACGCTTTTGTTCATAATACTCATCGGGACAAATGTTCCGCACAGAAAGCACATTCCCAGTGAAAGCAGGTTGGAGATTCCATTCAGCATATTGCTGTTTTTGACAAAAATCCCCACAAGATAGGAGAGTGAAAGGGCAATACCAAGCATCAGTGCCGTATTCAGAACATAGTATCCAATCAGAGGAGAAGTAAGGAACTCCTTACCAAAAAGGACACAGACACCTGCGACTGAGATCAGCCAGAGTACAGCTCCGAGCATAAACATTGCGAGCAGTCCTTCCATATTTTGACGACGCAGCGAGACTGCTGAGGCGCGCATTCGTTTCAGGATATCTTCTTTCTGAAAAGCCAGGAGAACATACCCCATGGAATAACTGAGCACAGCAAGAAACAGATAAGGAACATAGCGGAAATAGTAAATATAAGGTGGTGTTTCAAGATTATTTTCCGTACCTTTGTACATAGTTACTTCCGAGGCAGGCAATTCCATGGATGCATCCATGGCTTCCTTAAGGGAAAAACCTGCGGCTGTATAAGTACGTATGGAATTGATCCATGTACTGATCTGCTGATCTACGTAAAAAGAGGTATAAGAACCAGGGACTTTGGTGACGGAGAGAGGTTCTTCCTCTTCAATACATGTCTGGTAAAAATTCTCCGGGATCTGCACGATATAAGATGTATTTCTGTAAAAAAGCTCCTCCTGCATAACGGATGGTTCACTGGAGATTTCAGATACATTGTGGATAGTACTGAGGTATCTGATAAGACCCCGGGAAAGTTCGCTCTGATCCCTGTCTGCGACGGCAACATTGATCCGTGTTTTTTCAAAAGTACCGAGATGCTCTTTGCGGGCAGAAGCCTGAAGTGCGATGGCAATTGCAAAAAAGATCACCAGATATATCAGAAGCATTCCGAGATTTTTCTTTAAAATTTTTAAGTATCCTTTAAATACTGTCATAACGTTCCCTCCGGATAAGCAAGAATGAAGCAAGAACGAGCGCGGCACTCATGACGATTAGTGTGATCAGATTTCTGTAATAGCGTGAGGCATCGTCATATACATTAATACAGTAAAGAGCATCGGAGATCAGTGCAGCAGGATTGAACCTGTTGATGATCGGAGCGTGTTTTTCTACAGTGTCTTTCATAGAGCCGTTCATAAGTCCTGACAAAAAACAGCAGGACATGGAGATTGCGAGCATGATTCCGATCTTGATGCTTTCATTCAGTCTGCTAAGACTTCCGATAAACAATCCTATAGATACACCGATCAGGCTTCCGAACAGAGAAATAATCAACATTTTGCCGAACTGTCCCTGAAAATCCAGGTTCAGGATATTTCGCAGATACAGAAGCAGAACGATCACATCTGCGTACCCCAGCAGAAAAGAGGCAATCTGTTCTGAAAGGATCAGTTTCAGCTTGTGGGTAGGCGTGATGCAGCGACGTGCCGCCAGAGCCGTTAAATTGGCCTGTAAAGTGATCGCAGAGCCAAAGCCGATAAAACATCCATAAAGACATCCCATTGCGACCAGAGCGTAAAAAAACTGCGAATTCCCATCTATTGTTTTGCCGCCGAGAGAGACTTCCCGGACAAGGTCTTTTGTATCTGACATCTGCCGGAGAGCGGAGAGAAGTCCGGAAGGATGTTTTTTCAGGATGGTCTGCAGCGTATGCAGATTGTTTTCATAACTTTCCAGGACGGATTGTAGAATGCTCTCAGGAATTCCCTGTCCATTGAGTGTAAGGCCTGGGATAGCCTGTTCATAGTAGATGCCGGAGATCTTTTTCTGACTTAATGCGTCAAGCGCATCCTTTTCACTCATTTCATGAAGAGCGATCAGTTCAGAATCTCCGCTTTGAACCTGATCAAGGAAAAAAACAAATACAGGATTAGCAGACTCTTTTACAAGCGCGACCTGCACGGTTTCAAAGTCCGCATCATTCAGATTTCCAAAGGCAAAAAAGAAAAAAGTAGCCATGATCAGCGGAAAAACAAGCGGCCAGAAGACCATATTAAAATTTCGCAGCTTGATCAGAAGATTATATTTTATTAAATGCAGCATAGAAAAGATCCTTTCTTAAAAATATACATAATAATGCATAATTATACATCAATCACGAAGCTGTTTTCCCGTTATTTCAAGAAATACATCATTCAGTGTAGGAAGTTCAGAGAAAACCCTGCCAAATGTGAGATTCTGGCTCTGGAGGTAATTCAGAATCCGGATCAGGTTATGCTGTGCACCGGTGCAGCGAAGAGTGAGGATCTGATCTTCATAATGTACATCAAATACATGGGGAAGATTTCGGATATCCTGAAGTTGCTTTTCGGTCAGAAGAAGAGCTTCGACGGTGATCGTTTCGCCGGTTTTGATCATTTTCTTTAATTCTTCAGTGGTTCCGGATGCGATGACGCGTCCGTGATCCATGATCGCGATTCGTGTACAGATCTGTTCGACCTCTTCCATATAGTGTGAAGTGTAGATGATCGTGGAACCCTGGCGGTTTAATTCCTGAATGCCCTCCAGGATTTTATTGCGGCTTTGCGGATCTACGGCGACAGTAGGCTCATCGAGGATGATAAGCCGTGGTTTGTGAGCGATTCCACAGGCAATATTGAGCCTTCTGAGAAGACCGCCGGAAAGCTTTTGAGGTCGTGTTTTGCGGTAGTCCTCCAGTCCGACAAACCGGATGGCTTCTTCGACAAGTTCCTTTCGCCGATTTTTGTCATGTATGTACAGACCGCAGAAATAATCGATATTTTCAGATACAGTCAGCTCATCAAAAACCGCTACATTCTGCAGTACGATACCAATCTGCTGCTTGACTTCGTAGTTGTCAGGCGTCATTTTCTGTCCGAAGATCTCGATGTCGCCCTTATCATATTTCAGCAGAGAAAGGAGACAGTTGATCGCAGTTGTTTTGCCGGAACCGTTCGGACCAAGAAGACCGAAGATCTCTCCTTCTTTGATATCCAGACTGAGATGGTTCAGAGCAACCAGATCGCCATAGCGTTTTACAAGATTTTCTATATGAATCATAATAGTTCCTCCGGTTTCATATAATTTGAGGTTATAAAATCATTATAAAAGAAATCAGAAAGAATACCAAGTGCGTGATGTCACCAAAGAGACGTGACATTTGTCACTTTGTATGTAGCAGGGGAATATATTATAATGATTCTGAACAGAGATGTTTTTACGTGATTGTTTGCAGCAGTATCAATAAAATAGTGAGGAATTGAGTGATGAGGTATTTTCGAGATACAGGAATACTTTTTCTGGGAGGAATCCTGCCATTATGTACACTCGGCCTGAACAGAGGGCTGATACTGGCAATGTTGGAGACAGTGATATTAATATGTGGCAGTTACTTCTTTGACAGGAAATACACCAAAATCTTATTATGGAGTATATTTGCGGTATCATTTTTTGTAATGCCGGAAATAAGATTGTTCTGTCCCGTATTGATCTATATTCTCGTAAGAGAACAGGAGACGGTGACGACACTTTCAGGAGGGGTTCTGGGAACAATAATACTGATAAAAAATGATACATCTTTGCCAATAATGACAACTATATTACTGATTATAGAGGCTTTAGCGTGGATATTAGCGACTGATGCAATAAAGTGCGATAAAATGTACTTTGAAATAAGAAGAATAAAAGATGACAGCGAAGAACGTACCCTGCTTCTTGCAGAAAAAAATAAAGCATTGCAGGAAAAACAAAATTATGAAATTTATGCGGCAACACTTCGTGAGAGAAACCGAATTGCCCGCGAAATCCATGATAATGTAGGACATTTGCTTTCAAGGACTATCTTATTAACCGGTGCGGCAAAGACCGTAAATCGGGACAAAAATATGGAAAGTCTGCTGGAAGGACTGGATACATCTCTTAATTCTGCTATGAACAGTATACGCTCAAGCGTACATAATCTTCATGATACATCTGAAAATCTCAGAGAGATAATAGAGGGACTTACAAAGGACTTTGAAAATTGCACGGTGGAATATGATATGTCCGAAATAATACCCAATAACATCAAATACTGCTTTGTGGCCATTATAAAAGAAGCACTGTCGAATGTTATAAAACATAGTAATGCAACAGCCGTAAAAATAGTACTTAGAGAGCATCCGGCATTGTATCAGCTTTGCATCGAAGATAATGGAAAAGGATATTCAGAAAAGGAAGCAGACAGCGAAGGCATAGGATTAAAAAACATGCAGGAACGGGTAACCTCGCTTGGAGGAACCTTGCAGATCAATGGGGAAAATGGATTTCGAATATTTGCCGCAATTCCAAAACAACAGGACTAGAACAGTAAAAATGAGGGAAAAATTAAGATGAAGATAGTAATTGTAGATGATGATTGTCTGGTGACAGAAGCGTTGAAGACGATCTTGCAGATCAATGGGGATGTTGAGGTGATTGCAACTGGAATTGATGGAGAAGATGCGTGCAGACTGTACAGACAGTATTGCCCGGATGTACTGCTGATGGATATTCGGATGAAAGGAATGAATGGATTGGAGGCTTCTGAACACATCCTGCAGGAATGTCCAGAGGCAAAAATCCTGCTTTTGACGACATTTCTGGATGATGAATATATAGTAAGAGCACTTCGATTAGGGGCAAAAGGATATCTTCTGAAGCAGGATTATGCCAGTATTCTTCCAGCACTGCAGGCAGTAAACTCCGGACAGACGGTTTTTGGGAAAGAAATCGTATCTAAGATACCAGAGCTGATCAGGAAGGAAGAAAAGTTCGATTACAGCAGTTATGGAATCAATGAACGAGAACAGGAGATTATCCGGTTGATCGCAGATGGATACAGCAACAGAGAAATTGCGGCAGAGCTGTTTTTGAGTGAAGGAACTATCAGAAATTATCTGAGTACCATATTGGATAAACTGCAATTAAGGGACAGAACTCAGGTAGCGGTATTTTATTATCAACACAGGTGAATAATTATAAAAAAAATATACAATTATGTGGAAAAAGTGCCAGCCAGGGTCCGAATACAGGGAAAAAATAGTGCGATGAAGCAGATAGAGGGAAAAATAGAAAGATAAAAGAGAATATCAGGTATCAGAGAAAAGAACAGTAAAAAACAAATGTGTTTGTAGAAAAGACAAAAAATGAGAATCTCCTGACAAATATATATTATGTAAACTAAAAACGATTAATGTGTTTCACATTATGTTTCACGTGAAACATTTTATAAGTGCTATAAGACAGAACAGCTGCTATAGAAATATATGCTTGTAAAAATTTTCCTAAATTTTTAATGTTTCACGTGAAACATTGTGTGGAACAATAATGATAAAAGTGCTATAATTGATTAGTCGCGAATGATTTTGAAAGGAGGATGAACTTTGGGAAGAATTATAGCAGTAGCCAACCAGAAAGGCGGAGTTGGAAAGTCCACAACTGCAATCAATCTTTCTGCATGCCTTGCCGAAAAAGGGAAAAAGGTTCTGGCAATTGATATTGACCCACAGGGAAATACAACCAGCGGATTGGGCGTAGACAAAAATGGTGTAGAAAATACTCTGTATGAACTGCTTCTTGGAGAGGCCGATGTCAAAAAAACAATTGTAAAAGATGTGGTAGAAAACCTGGATTTAATTCCATCCAATATAAATTTATCCGGTGCAGAAATTGAACTGATCAACATGGATGATAAAGAGTATATTCTGAGAAAAATAACAGAAAAGCTCAGAAGAAAATACGATTACATCATCATGGATTGCCCACCGTCATTAAACATGCTGACGATCAATGCTCTGACAGCAGCAACATCAGTTCTTGTACCGATTCAGTGTGAATACTATGCACTGGAGGGACTCTCACAGTTAATACATACAATCGACCTTGTAAAAGACAGATTAAATAAGAAGCTTGTGATGGAAGGTGTAGTATTTACTATGTACGATGCAAGAACCAATCTGTCATTGCAGGTGGTTGAAAACGTTAAGGACAATCTCGAGCAGAATATTTACAAAACCATTATTCCAAGAAATGTCAGACTTGCAGAAGCTCCGAGTTACGGACAACCTATCAATCTGTACGATTCAAGATCAGCCGGAGCAGAAGCATATCGCCTTCTGGCTGAAGAAGTGATCAACAGGGAGGATAAATAATGGCAGGAAAAAAATCAGGACTTGGAAGAGGTCTGGATGCTTTCTTTCCGGAAAAGACTTCACAGGAAAAGCCCAAAACGGTAAGAAACTCCAGAGCAAAGACGAATACCGTAAGAGAAAAGACAACAGAAACCGAACCGACCGTAAAAGGTGAAACACTTGTCAAGATTTCAAAAGTAGAGCCAAATCGTGAACAGCCACGCAAGAAATTTGACGAAGATGCACTCCTTGAACTGTCTGAATCAATCAAGCTGTACGGAGTTTTGCAGCCCCTGCTCGTATCTGACAAGAAAGATTATTATGAAATCGTTGCCGGTGAAAGAAGATGGCGGGCAGCGAAGATGGCAGGTCTGAAAGAGATTCCAGTAGTGATCAAAGAATTTTCCGCTCAGGAAATCGTAGAAATATCACTGATAGAGAACATTCAGAGAGAAGACCTGAATCCTGTTGAAGAGGCAATGGCATACAGACGCCTGATCGATGAATTTAAACTGAAACAGGATGAGATCGCAGAGAGAGTATCCAGGAGCAGAACCGCTGTAACAAACTCTCTTCGCCTTTTGAAGCTGGATGCAAGAGTACAGCAGATGATGGTAGATGAGATGATTTCAGCAGGACATGCCCGTGCACTTCTTGGAATTTCAGATGCTGAAAAGCAGTATTCTGTGGCAATGCGGATCTTTGATGAAAAACTCAGCGTAAGAGAGACAGAAAAACTGGTAAAAACCATCCTGAATCCATCAAAGAAAAAAGAAACCGGGACAGGTAATTCAGCAGAGGATGCAATCTACGAGAAACTCGAAGAAAAAATGAAGAACATCACAGGAACGAGAGTATTTATTCACAGAAAGAAGAACAATAAGGGAAAGATAGAAATTGAATACTATTCAAGGGATGACCTGGACAGAATCATAGATTTATTTGAATCTATCAGATAAAAGGGGTATTATATGAGTACAATTTTTGATAGTATTGGTATTGATCCTGGAATTGTTATTATCGTGTTGCTTATTGTAGTTCTCGTGCTGATCGGAACAACTATAAGCAGCAACATGAGATTAACCCGACTGGAGCGAAAATACAAAATGTTTATGAAGGGAAGCGATGCACAGTCATTGGAGAAAACCTTCGTTCGAAAATTCGCACAGATCGATCATCTGTATGAAACAAAAGAAGAACATGAACAGGCAATACGCACTCTGGCAAAACATTTCAAACTGCTTTACAGTAAATATGGCGTCGAAAAATACGATGCATTTGATGATGTTGGAGGTAAACTGAGTTTTGCACTGGCATTACTGGACAGAGAAAATACAGGAGTGATCCTCAATGCTGTCCACAGCCGCGATAACTGCTTCCTTTATTTAAAAGAAATCGTAAAAGGTGAATCCTATGTGATGCTCAGTCAGGAAGAAGTAGAGGCACTCCGTAAGGCAGTAAACTTTGGACTTGGTGAAGTCAATGAAAAGAAAAAAGAAAAATAATCGTAACTGTGAGGGTACTGAACAGTTACAAATAATCAATCATTTATTTTCAGGAGGAGAAAAATGTTAGATATTAAATTTGTGAGAGAAAACCCGGAAGTAGTAAAACAGAATATCAGAAATAAATTCCAGGATAGCAAACTGGAGCTGGTAGATAAAGTTATCGAATTAGACAAAGAAAATCGAGAAATCAAACAGGAAGTAGAAGCTCTCAGAGCAGAAAGAAATAAAATCTCCAAACAGATTGGTGCTCTGATGGGACAGGGAAAACGCGAAGAAGCAGAAGAAGTTAAGAAACAGGTTGCTGCATCCGGTGCAAGAATTGATGAACTTTCTGCAAGAGAAAAAGAAGTAGAAGAAGAACTTCTCAAAAACATGATGGTTATTCCAAACATTATCGATCCGTCCGTACCGATTGGAAAAGATGACAGCGAAAACGTAGAAATCGAGAGATTCGGCGAGCCGGTAGTTCCGGATTATGAAATCCCATACCATACAGAGATTATGGAAAACTTTGACGGAATTGATCTGGACAGCGCAAGACGTGTTGCAGGTAATGGCTTCTACTATCTGATGGGAGATATTGCAAGACTTCATTCCGCAGTTATTTCATATGCCCGTGACTTTATGATCAACCGTGGATTTACTTATTGTGTACCTCCTTTCATGATCAGAAGCAACGTTGTAACAGGCGTAATGAGTTTTGCTGAGATGGATGCAATGATGTACAAGATTGAAGGCGAAGATCTGTATCTGATCGGAACAAGTGAGCATTCCATGATTGGTAAATTCATCGATCAGATCGTTCCGGAAGAAGAACTTCCAAAGACACTGACAAGCTACTCTCCATGCTTCCGTAAAGAAAAAGGTGCACACGGACTGGAAGAAAGAGGCGTTTATCGTATCCATCAGTTTGAAAAACAGGAAATGATCGTTGTCTGCAAACCGGAAGAAAGCCCGATGTGGTTTGAAAAACTGTGGCAGAATACAGTTGATCTGTTCCGTTCCCTGGATATTCCGGTTCGTACACTGGAATGCTGCTCCGGTGACCTGGCAGACCTTAAAGTAAAATCCCTTGATGTAGAAGCATGGTCTCCAAGACAGAAGAAATACTTCGAAGTAGGAAGCTGCTCCAACCTTGGTGATGCACAGGCACGTCGTCTGAGAATCCGTGTAAATGGAAAAGATGGGAAGAAATATCTTGCACATACACTGAACAATACCGTAGTAGCTCCTCCGAGAATGCTGATCGCATTCCTGGAAAATAACCTGAACGCTGACGGATCTGTAAATATTCCGGAAGCACTGCAGCCATATATGGGCGGTATGAAGAAAATTGAAAAAAAGACCCGCGCATAAAGGAATGGAGGTATACTTTTGCACAGTTATTTAAAGGCGGTCGGTTTTTCCAAGATAAAGAAACGTACCGAGATGAAAGAAATCATTCTGGATGTTATACGCAACTACGATGAGAAAAATCTGGTAGAAGATCATCCGGATGGTACTTTTGCTGAATTCTCCAAATGCTATGGATACGACTGCGGAATTACTGTTTGTGGTCAGTACGACGATGATAACAGGTTTCACGTGGAATATTATTATCCCTTCTTCAGAGGAAATGGGATTACGACAAATGAACCGGTGACAGTAGAGAGATATGCAGATAAAGAAGCTTTTGCGGGTGCCTGTGATGATCTGAGAATAGGAATTACCCTGATTTTTTACTTACAGAACGGTGCAAAATATATGCTGGAGAAGCATAAAGATAATGTTTTGAATAAACCACTGACCTTATCCGGTCTGGCAGATGAGGGACGAATTCTGCTTCCTGTTTTGAAAGATAAAGAAGCAGTAAAAGTAGAACAGGAGACCAGCAAGAATCGTAGTTCCCTGATCGAGGCAGCCAGAAATGGCGATGAAGAAGCAATGGAAAGTCTTACAATGGAAGATATGGACACGTACTCCATGATCTCCCATAGAATTGTAAACGAAGATATTTTTACAATTGTAGATTCATACTTTATGCCTCACGGAATTCAGTGTGACCAGTATGGAATTCTGGGAGAAATCCGGGAAATACATCATACTCGCAATGAGATGACAAATGAGGAACTGATTCAGATGACCGTAGAGAGCAATAACATGCAATTTGATATCTGCATGAATAAAAAAGATCTTCTGGGTGAACCGGCTGTCGGAAGGCGCTTCCGCGGAAACATCTGGCTTCAGGGACAACTGCATTTCTAGAAAAAGGAAGATATCCCAGACCCTGAAAAGGATATTAAGCAATTACTATTTTAACAAGATATAACAAGGATTCTCCCACCTCTATAGGTGGTGAGATGAATTGCAAACAAGAAAATGAACGGCAGTGGCGGGCGGAGAGAAATCGGTATTCCCCACTGACATGAGGCAAATCACAGTCAGCATGTTTGCTGACATGTCAGACTCTGTGAAATTACCGACTGTGAGTTGAAACAAGACATAAATGTTCCGTAAACAGGTATCAGATATGAACTGTAAAAAGTAGATCATATCTGATACGAAGCGGAGCATGGTTCTTAAAACTTATGAGTTCCAGGGAAAATCCTCTTCGAATTTATTTATAAGTTGCTGAAATAAAGGACTTGTTTTTTCAGCAAAGATATAGTACAATTTCATTCATGAGATATTGGTTCTGTTAGTTTAACGGATAAAACAAGCGCCTCCTAAGAGAAAGCCGAGGCATTCCCCAAATTGGGGAATGTTCTAATGTTACCAACTCGAAAAAATCTGTAGATTGACAACTTGAAAAAGAGTTGATAATCTTATATATGGCCGAAGGGAAAAATTCCAGAAACCCAGTAAAATCAAGGGTTTGCGGCATATGTCGTCATAGCTCAGCTGGATAGAGCACTCGCCTCCTAAGAGAAAGCCGAGGCATTCCCCAAAGGGAAAAACTGAAAAACAACTTTCAGTTCGAATCTATTCTGAAAAATGCTAATGGTGACAACAAAGCATTCCCCAAATTGGGGAACGTTCTAATGTTACCAACTCGAAAAAATCTGTAGATTGACAACTCGAAAAAGAGTTGATAATCTTATATATGGCCGAAGGGAAAATCCCAGAAACCCAGTAAAATCAAGGGTTTGCGGCATGTGTCGTCATAGCTCAGCTGGATAGAGCACTCGCCTCCTAAGAAAGTGTTATAACATACACCTAAGCAAAAAAGGCGATTGACAAGAGTTCAGATTACAAGTACAATTTAATAGATTTTTCAGATGTCGCTATAGCTCAGCTGGATAGAGCGACCGCCTCCTAAGCGGTAGGTCGGAGGTTCAAATCCTCTTAGCGACGCCAAAAACTCCGCCGAAAACGTTGATTTTTCAAGGTTTTCGGCGTTTCTTATTTTCCGAGAGGATTTGAACTCGTAGCAAAGTGCGATTAGCAAGACCGATTTCTGCTAATTGGATTTGGCTGTAAAAGAATCGGACTGTTAATTGATGTCACCTATTAGCCTGCTAATGATTAGCAAGAAATTTTCGGATTTTGCTAATTAAAACGGGCTTCCTGCTAATTTTCCGAAAAATCCTGCTAAAAACCGTGCTAATTTAAAAGGCGATAGTTACCCGTTCAAAGAGAGTTTTTCTGCGATTATTTAATCTTGTTTGGTTACACATTTGAGTGTCATACCACTTCCTTATATAATAGAGCCAAAGACAAGGAGGTGGCGTTTATGAGAGAAAAGACCAATCATCTATATGTGGATAGCCAAGAAAGAAACCTGTTATTACATAGCCTTGTGGAGCTGAAAAATCAGCTTATACAACAGGGCAGATATACGGATTGTGTTGACGAGCTTATTTTTAAGGTCATAAATGCACCGACCAAGAGAATGAAAATTGAATATATCTAAGGCAGATTACGAAGCCGCTTATTCTTATTGATTGTTAAGAGTAAGCGGCTTTTTTGCGTTCTCTGGTACTGTTACATAGCCACCTTGACAAAGTGGCTAAATCTATGCGAAAGGAGGACGCACCTATGTCAAATTGCAAAGTGATTGCTCTGACAAACCAGAAAGGCGGTGTCGGAAAAACGACCACAGCGGTCAATCTCGGTGTGGGTCTGGCAAAGCAAGGCTCTAAGGTGTTGTTGATTGATGCCGATGCACAGGCAAATCTCACAATGGCTCTGGGCTATAACCGACCAGATGATATACCCATTACAATCTCTACTGTGATGCAGGACATCATGGATGATAAATCCTTTGATGCTTCTGGTGGGATTATCCACCACAGCGAGGGCGTTGACCTGCTCCCGTCCAATATCGAGCTGTCGGGTCTTGAGGTAAGGCTTATCAATGCCATGAGCCGTGAGAGTGTTCTGAAAACCTATGTGAATGAGGTCAAAAAGAATTACGATTATGTGCTTATCGACTGTATGCCATCCCTCGGTATGATTACGATTAACGCATTGGCGGTGGCTGACAGCGTGGTTATCCCGACACAGCCCCATTATCTTTCTGCGAAAGGTCTGGAGCTTTTGCTTCGCTCCGTATCAAAGGTCAAGCGGCAAATCAATCCCAAACTGCGGATTGACGGTATCTTAATGACGATGGTAATGCCCCGCACGAACATTTCTAAGGAAATCACAGCAACGGTAAAGAGTGCATACGGACAGAAAATCAAAGTCTTTGATGCCGAGATACCCCATTCCATCCGTGCGGTGGAAGCAACCGCAGAGGGCAAGAGCATTTTTGCCTATGACAAAAGCGGAAAGGTAGCCGCAGCTTATGACCAGTTTGCAAAGGAGGTGGCAGAGATTGGCGAGAAGCAAAGGAAGCAAAATCGAGCTGACCGCATACGATGACCTCTTTGAAACGGACGAAAGCCGTGCGGAAGCAGCATTAAGCAAGCTTAGGGACATTCCCATTTCAGAGATTGACGAGTTTCCAGACCATCCATTCAAGGTTTTAATGGATGAAGATATGGAACAGCTTGTTGACAGTATCAAAAGAAACGGTGTAATGACCCCTGCGACAGTTCGGCTCAAAGAGGACGGGCGGTATGAGCTTATCAGCGGTCACAGGCGGAAAAAGGCGTGTGAGCTTGCGGGGCTTGAAACGCTGAAATGTGAGGTCAAGGAGCTGACCCGTGACGAAGCGGTTATTGTCATGGTGGAAAGCAACCTGCAACGCTCCGTTATTCTGCCGAGTGAGAAAGCCTATGCGTATAAGATGCGGCTTGAAGCTATGAAGAGGCAAGCAGGCAGACCCGTCAAAGATAATTATTCCCCAGTGGGAAATAATTTAGAGTTTGCGACTTCAAGTGACGAACTTGCCGAGAAAGTTGGAGAAAGTAAAAACCAGATTTTCCGCTATATCCGCTTAACCGAGCTTGTACCAGAAATTTTGCAGATGGTTGACGACAGGCAGATTGCTTTCCGTCCTGCGGTGGAGATTTCCTATCTCTCCGAGGAACAGCAATACACCCTGCTTGAAGCCATGAGCTACAACGATGCTACACCATCACTTGCACAGGCTATCAAAATGAAGAAGTTTATGCAGGAGGGAAAGCTGACGGACGAGGTTATCAGCTCTATCATGGAGGAGGAAAAGCCTAACCAGAGGGAAAAGCCTGCTTTCCGTGATGAACGGATAACCAAGCTCATCCCGAAGTCAATCCCCAGAGGACAGGAAACGGATTTTGTTGTAAAGGCGTTGGAGTTTTACAACCGCCATTTACAGCGGAATAAGGCTCACGAAAGGTAAGCCACACACCGAGGGAGAAGTCTGTCCTCTGGGGGATAGCCATTTTTTTCGGCTTCCCCCTCTCCACACCTCTCCCCCTTGATACTGCCAGTAACTATCCGAGAAAAGAAACACTTTAAGCTGTCCGTAAGGGGCAGCTTTTTTCGGTCAGTAAGGCAAAGCAACACAAAACAATAACAGGAGGTAACGATGAAAATTCGTAAATTATTCAAGAAAGCCGCTGCCCTTGCGTTGGCGGCGGTCACGGCATTGTCCGTAATGCCTGCGACAACAGCGTTTGCAGCAGGAGATATTGGTACGATTTCCTTTACCCACACCTATGACAGCAACGGGAACGCCATGAGGTACAATTCCAGTGCTGTCATTAACGGTTATACTTCGGGCGGCACGGGAAATTACAAGTACCGTATGTATGTGGACGGGGAAACGGCGTTCTGTATCCAGCCCGGTGTCCCCTTGAAAACAGGTGACACTCTGGCAAAGGCATCTTCCGACACATGGAACGCCCTTTCTTCTAACCAGAAAAAGGCGGTAGGGCTTGCCCTGCTCTATGGGTATCAAGGAAACAGCAGCGGCTTGTCTGGCACGGACGATGAGAAGTGGCTTGCCACACAGACCCTTGTATGGGAGTTCGTCACAGGCTGCCGTGAAGCCACAGGCTCCTATAAGCAGACAAGTACGACGGTTTACAGCCTGCATTTTGGCTCCAACTATGCGAACAGCGGCGCAAGGGCGGCTTATGACCAGATTGTTTCCCTGCTGACAGCGCATAACACCATCCCAAGTTTTATGTCGGGCAGTAAGAACGGAATTACAAAAGAGCTTGCCTATAAAGACGGGAAATACAGCATCACATTGACCGATGCAAACGGCGTGTTGTCCGACTATTCCTTTACAAGCTCTGACAGCAGCGTGACCGTATCCAAGTCTGGAAACAAGCTGACCATCACATCGGAAAAGGCGGTCAGCGGCTCTGTCCGTATCACGGCAACGAGGAACAACGTGCCGACAGTCAGCAGCAGCGCAAAGATGATTGCCTATGGCGACCCGAACCTGCAGGATGTTGTGACGGGCGTGGAAAATGCCGACACCGTGGCAGCGTATATCAACATCGAAACGCCGACAGGCACGGTTGCCCTTAAAAAGACTTCCGAGGACGGTGTGGTTGAGGGTATCCAGTTCACTATCAAAGGAGATAACTTCAATAAGACCGTGAAAACCGATGCCAATGGTAATCTGACCATGGAGGGCTTATTTCCTGGCACTTATACGGTCACAGAGCAGAGTATTGACCGCTATGAGCCGCAGCAGACCCAGACCGTGACGATTATCGGTGGAAAGACCTCTACTGTCACGTTCAGCAACACCTTGAAGCGTGGCAGCCTTGAGGTTGTGAAAACATCCGAGGACAATCTGGTGGAGGGCGTGAAGTTCCACCTTTACGGCACATCTTTAAGCGGTCTGGCGGTGGATGAGTATGCCGTGACCGATGCAAAGGGCGTGGCAAAGTTTGAGAATGTCCTTATCAGCGGCGATACCCCGTATGTGCTTGAGGAAGTGGATACGGCAGTCCGCTATGTCGTTCCCGATTCCCAGACCGCCCCGATTGAATGGAACAAGGTCACAAACCGCAGCTTCACCAACATCCTTAAAAAGTTCAACGTGACCGTGACTAAAACCGATGTGGAAACAGGCAGCACACCGCAGGGCGATGCTTCCCTTGCAGGTGCAATTTACGGCATCTACAAAGGCGAGGAACTGATTGACACCTATACCACCGATGAAAACGGTCAGTTCACGACCAAGTATTATGTATGCGGAAATGACTGGTCTGTGCGTGAAATCAGCCCGTCCGAGGGCTACCTGCTTGATGAAACCATCCACCATGTAGGGGCGGAGCCAGAGCTTTATACGATTGAGTATAATTCTGCAAAGAATGATGTGAATGAGCAGGTCATCAAAGGAAATATCGCTGTCATCAAGCATACACTGTTGATGACGATATGAGTATGGATATTTCCGGATTCATTGTGACCATCAGTATGCGTAACCACCAGTGCCTGATATCCGGGAAACATCTGCTTTGCAAGGTCCAAACTGATTGCCTGTGCTCTCTCTCCGGTAAGACCGTTTTCTGTAACATCGGCTGGATCGTAGCTGATAATGTAGTGGTGACTTTTGATATCTTCATGTTTCTTATTTTTGTGAAAATGAGCATTTGTCAGTTCACATTCCTTGTCAAAAGA